>CAIRDU010000086.1 GCA_903877395.1 uncultured Planctomycetaceae bacterium | reverse complement strand
CGACGGTGGCGACCTCACCAATATGGTGCATGCCAAGTATCCAGAACTGATCGACGGCATCCGGGGCCTCTCCGAGGAAACCACCACAGGAGTGCACCGCCTCTATCAGATGCACGCCGCCGGCGATCTCAAGCTTCCGGCAATCAACGTCAACGACTCGTGCACCAAGAGCAAGTTCGACAATCTCTATGGCTGCCGAGAGAGCCTCGCCGATGGCATCAAGCGGGCCACCGATGTAATGGTGGCAGGTAAGGTGGTTGTGATTTGCGGCTACGGCGACGTTGGCAAGGGCTGCGCCAGAGCCATGGCCGCATTTGGGGCTCGCGTGATTGTGACGGAAGTCGATCCGATCAACGCCCTGCAGGCGGCGATGGAGGGCTACGAAGTCACAACCATGGAGGATGCCGCCGCACGGGGACAGATCTTCGTAACGGCCACAGGCTGCCGAGATGTGATCCGGGGCGAACACTTGTCCAAAATGTCCAACGACGCAATTGTCTGCAACATCGGCCACTTCGATCTGGAGATCGATATCGCGTGGCTGGAAAAAACGAAGGGCGTCAAGAAACTCGAGATCAAGCCGCAGGTGGATCGCTATACGCTTCCCAATGGCAACTCTGTGCTGGTGTTGGCCGAAGGACGGCTCGTGAATCTTGGCTGTGCCACAGGCCACCCGTCGTTTGTGATGAGCACCAGCTTCACCAATCAAGTGCTCGCCCAGATCCTTCTCTGGACAGAGACCGACCGATTCCCAATCGGCGTGCACGTGCTGCCCAAGAAGATGGACGAGGAAGTGGCCCGATTGCACTTGGAAAAACTGGGCGTGAAGCTCACAAAGCTGACGCCAGAGCAGGCTGCGTATATCAACGTGCCGGTGGATGGCCCCTTCAAGCCAGACTACTACCGTTACTAAGCCATTCCCGCGAGGCCCGTGAGGCCCGCAGTGGGATACAACCTCCGCGGAGGCGTTGCATCTGCATCGCCTCCGCTTTTGTTTCCCGTGAAACAATTTCGCGTGAGTCGATCGGGGAACCTGGCAACTCACTCCGCAGTTTGGTCCACAGTTCGCCCCGCGATTTTTTGGTAGCATCTCCTCCCCGATCCTTTTCATTCCTTTCTGCCTCCGCACGGATAAAAATCATGCCACACGTTGCCTCCTTCCGCGGCCTGCGCTACGACCCCAAGCACGTCGGATCGCTCTCGCAAGTGATCGCACCACCCTACGACGTCATCGACGCCGCCTTGCAAACGAAGCTCTACGAGCAGCACCCGGCCAATGTTGTGCGGATTGAGTTCAACCGGGAGGAACCCGGTGACGACGAGGCGAACAACAAGTACGTGCGGGCCGCTCGGTTTCTGAAAGACTGGCGATCGCAGGGCGTGGTCTTGCAAGAGCCAGCGGCGGCTCTCTACGTCTACCATCAGGAGTTTGAGGTGGAGGGGGAGCAGTATGTGCGGCGGGGCGTGATGGCTCGTGTGCGGCTGGAACGGTTTGGCACGGGCAACATCCACCCGCACGAAGAAACGATGTCGGGCCCCAAGCAAGACAGGCTCCTGCTCACCCGCGCCTGCAAGACAAACCTGAGCCAGGTGTTTGGCCTTTATCCGGATCCGCAGGGGGATGTGCAGACGCTGCTCGACAAGGCCATCGCAGGACAACCCCCGCTGGAGGCCACCGACCACCTCGGAGTCAAAAGTTGGATGTGGCCGCTGACGGATGAGGCCGTGGCCACAAAGGTGGCTGGCCTGATGGGGCCAAAGCCCGTGTTTATTGCCGACGGCCACCACCGCTACGAAACTGCATGCAACTATCGGGACGAGATTGCAGCGGCCTACAGTGCGGCCAACGGGGGGGCATCGCTACCCTCCGACCATCCGGCCAACTTTGTTCTGATGATGCTCGTGGGAATGAGCGATCAGGGGCTCGTGGTGCTTCCGACCCACCGGCTATTTGTTCAGCCAACGGTGGTCACCGCCAGCGATCTGGCAACAAAGCTTGGCGACTGCTTCACATGCGAGCAGGCCGGTCACGGTCCTGCTGACGCCCAGAATGTGTGGGCAAAGATCGATGCCAAAGGACAGCAGGGCATGCTCGGCCTCTACACCGCAGGCGACAAGACGTGGACGATTGTCCGCATCACGCCGGCAGGCAAGGCACGCATGGAGGCGATTGCTTCTGATCACGGCGACGCGTGGCGGAACCTTGGCGTATCGATCCTGCACCGCCTCGTCATCGGTGACTTGCTCGGGGCGAAGGAAATTCCGACGCCTGGGTACGTGCATCTGGTGCGGGAGGTGGTCGACGGCCTCGGCACAGGTAAGTATCCGCTGGCGTGTTTGGTAATGCCAGCCAGCGTGGAAGACATCCGGACGGTGAGCCAGACAGGCGAACGCATGCCTGCCAAGAGCACCTACTTCTATCCCAAGCTGGCTAGTGGTCTTGTATTTTATCCACTCGAATAGAGAACTACGGTTCCACGTGAAACAAGACCATGCTGGCAAGCGGCGTGCGATGAGCTGGCTGCGGGCTTTGGGGTGTTTCACGTGAAACACATGAGTTTCTGCGATGCCAGGCTGAATCAACTCTGCACATGACACCGATTCTTACGGACCGACAGCCGCAACGTGACGATCGTGCCTCGCGTAGCCGATATTCCGAGAGCATGCATTGTGCGCAAGTGATGGCATGGAAGGGATGTGCGAGTGGGACGGATTTTGTGTGTGGCCAATCAGAAGGGCGGCGTCGGCAAGACGACCACCGCCTCTAACCTTGCCGCCGGCCTAGCTAAGGGAGGCCTACGCACGCTGTTGGTCGACCTAGATCCGCAGTGCAATGCAACCACCGGTTGCGGGGTGATGCCCGCAATGACCCACCCGCTCGTCTCAGAAGCCCCGCTCTGTGAATCGATCATTCAAACCACGATCCCCGGTCTCTCCATTCTGCCAGGAAGCCGCAGTGTGCGGGATGTGGAGAGAATCGCGGCGCAAGCCAGAACCGGATCGATGGTGCTGGAAAGTCATCTCGCCCGTGGGCTCAATGCATGGGACTATTGCCTCATCGACTGCCCCCCTTCGGTTGGGGAACTCACTCGCACGGCCTTGGCCGGAAGCACCGAAGTGCTGATGCCAATCCAATGCGAATACTTTGCCCTTGAGGGACTCACCCAAATGATCGAGGCGATCCGCGACGTCATGGACCAACGGCCTGGGAGGCTGCGGTTCAGCGGCATCGTGCTGACGATGCACGATGCGTCGCTGGAACTGACCGCCGAAGTCGAAGCCGAAGTACGAGATTTTTTTGGAGAGATTGTTTTTGAAACGGTCATCCCGCGTGACGTGGCCGTCTCTGAGGCGCCCAGCCACGCATTGAGTGTGCTTGATTACGCACCGCGCTCACGAGGAGCGCGGGCCTACACGGAACTCTGCATGGAGGTACGCGACTGTGAGTAAAGAACGACGCCTAGGCCGTGGGTTGGAGGCTCTGTTAGGCCGTGCCGGGATGGACCATTCCATGGGGTCTCAAATGACAGCGGCAACGGCCTCGCAGATCGCGGAAGTTGGCAGCCCCCCCGGTTCCGGTGCCAGCGCCGCTAGGCTTATCCTGCACGCACCAGAGGAAGTCGAACAGGCGGCCGCATCGCTGCCCACCAACGAGATTGCCGAGGGGCTCATCGATCCGAATCCTTGGCAACCTCGCAGCGTGGTCCACGACACCGAACTCGCCGAACTGGCCGACAGCCTCCGCGAGCATGGACTTGTGCAACCAATCGTGGTGCGGGTGCGGAACGATCGCTACCAACTCATTGCTGGCCAGCGACGCTTGGCGGCTGCGCGGCGGCTCGGTTGGGGTATGGTGCCGGTACGCGTCTTAGATGTTGACGACCGGCAGATGGCAGAAATCGCGATCGTGGAAAATCTGCAACGCCGCGACCTTGATGCCTTGGAAAAAGCGGCGAGCTTTCGGCAGTATCTAGCCACGTGGCAATGCACGCAGGAAGAACTGGCCAAGCGCCTCTCGATCGACCGCTCGACTGTGGCCAATATCATCCGATTGCTCGAACTCCCCGATGCGGTACAGCAGCGGCTTCGGTCAGGTGCGATCTCCATGGGACACGCCCGGGCGCTACTGCCGCTAGGCGATGAAGACGAACAGACTCACCTCGTGGATCGCATCGTAGCCGAGGGGCTTTCTGTGCGTGCGACCGAAACGGAGGTTGGCGAAATCCTCCGCGCCGACGAATTCAATCCCGAAGAGACGGATGGCATCCCGAGTGGTGTTGAGTCGGATGAGGCACCAGAGACACATCGCGACCAAGGCTCGGCCAGCAGCGGCACAGCCGTCAAGCAAAAGCCAACGAGACCGGGAGCCAAGCGATCCAGTCAAATCGTGGCGGTGGAAAAACAATTGCGTCAGGCATTGGGTGCCAAAGTGATCGTTCACGCCACCAGTCGGGGCACCGGCCGGATTGTGATTCCGTTTGCCGACTTAACCGAATTCCAGCGGTTGCTGGAGCATATCGCCGGGTAGTGGGAGAGGTGGCCCGAATACAGTACACTCCTGCCACTTCGGCACGCGATAGATTTCGGGGCGTAGCGCAGTTGGTAGCGCGCCTGGTTTGGGACCAGGAGGTCGGGAGTTCGACTCTCCCCGCCCCGACTGTTTATTTGTTCATCACGGCCTGAGAAACCACAGGCCTCAATTGTATCGTCTACGCTTTTTCGCAGACGCTTCGCTGGCTGCCGAGACCATCGATCGACAGCGTTACGATATCGCCAGTCTTGAGATACTCTGGCGGCTTGCAGCCCATGCCGACGCCAGGAGGCGTGCCGGTAATCACCACATCACCAGCTTCCAACGTGAGGAATTGCGACAGGTAGTGCACGACAAACCATACGTCGAAAATCATGGTCGATGTGTTGCCCGTCTGGCGGCGCGTGCCATTGACATCGAGAGCTAGACCGAGCTTCTGCGGATCGGGCACCTCGTCGGCCGTAACAAGCCAAGGACCCAGCGGCAGGAAATGATCGCACGACTTGCCTTTGCTCCATTGACCGCCTCGTTCAATCTGAAAGGCTCGCTCCGACACATCGTTGGCAACACAGAATCCGGCCACCACATCGCGAGCGGCCGCCGGCGACGCGAGGTAACGCGCATCGCGGCCAATGATCACACCCAACTCGACCTCCCAGTCGGTCTTCTCGCTCCCGCGGGGAATGAGGATCGAGTCCTGCGGGCCGCAGATGGCCGAGGTCGCCTTCATAAACAGGATCGGCTCACTGGGGATCGTCGCACCTGTCTCCTTGGCGTGGTCTGAGTAGTTGAGCCCAATGGCAAACACGTTTCGCGGCCTGGCAACAGGCGGTCCAATCCGAACGCCCCGCGGCGCATCGGGCAACGAGTCGGGCTTCGCGGCAAGCAGACGCAGTTTGTCGATGCCACCGCCTGAAAAAAACGCATGGTCGTAATCCGAAACATGCGATGAGCAGTCTTTGATTTTCCCGTCAGCCAACACAATGCCAGGCTTTTCGGCTCCGGATGCCCCAAAACGAATCAGTCGCATGCAATACAGCCTTTGTGGTTGTGTGGGTTGAAATCCAGCGCATTGACGCGGCTCAAATCTACCACGTCGCCTCCGGAAAGCGTACACTCGCCGGCTTGTGCCGCACTCCAAAGCAACTTCTCTGTGGGATACTCAACGATGCCACCAGCCACATTCCTTCTTTTTGTATCGATGTTTGCAGCGGGAGAGAAGGGGGGAGTTCAAGCATTTCATTTGGATTCCAAGACAGGCGAAATTGCCTCCCGCACGCTGACTACCGGCGTGGAAAACCCGTTTTTTCTAGCACTCTCACCCGACCGTCAAACGCTCTATTCGATCCATGCCAAAAAATTCGGCTCCGCTGACAACGAGGAGGTTGCGGCGTACCGGATTCTGAACCGCGAAGGCGAACTCAAACTGCTCAACCGGCAGTCGGCCCGTGGCAGTGCCGCTTGCTTTCTGGACATCGATTCGACGGGGCACACACTCCTAGTGGCTAACTACTCGACAGGGAGCGTGGCATCGCTGCCAATCGCGGCCGATGGATCGCTAGGCGAAGTGGCGTCGTTCTGCCAGCACACCGGCTCGAGTGTCAACGCATCTCGGCAGAAAGAACCCCACGCGCACTCAATCGTCAAGAGCCCCGACAATCGGTTTGCTTATGCGGCCGACCTCGGCACCGATCGGATTCTCTGCTACCGGCTTGATCCCGCAACGGCCACGCTGATGCCAAACGATCCGCCGTTTGGAACGTCGCCAGCCGGTGCCGGGCCTCGGCATTTGGCTTTTCACACAAACGCTCGCCACCTCTACGCAATCAACGAACTCACCAACTCCGTGAGCGTGTTTGCCTATGATGCGAAGACCGGGGCCTTGAGCGAGCAGCAGACGATCTCAACGCTACCGCCCGACTTCACTGGCACAAGCTACTGTGCCGATCTCAAGATCAGCCCCGACGGCCGATTTCTTTACGGCACCAACCGGGGGCACGACAGCATCGCGATCTTTCGCATCGGCGATGACGGAAAACTCACGACCGTTGAAATTGTGCCGAGTCGTGGCAAAGGCCCTCAAAACATCGCTTTGACGCCCGACGGATTGCTCCTGTTGTGCGCCAACATGCCAGGCAACAACCTGGCAATTTTTCACGTCGACCGTTCCAGTGGCACATTGCAACCCGTCGGCGAACCGACTGCCATCCCGTCCCCAGCCTGCATCGTGCTCGTGCCGGTCAAATAAAGCCTATTCGCGATGGCCTATAATCCGACCGCCTGACGGGGGTTGCGGTCGATCAGGCGGCCGATGGCTTCGGTGGAGAGGCCAAGATGGTTGGCTAGATTCTCCCGAATCTGCGGCATCGTCACGGTCGAACCAGCGAGCATCCGAGCGCCGGGTCTACGCGCTACGCCGTGCTCATCCACCTCAACCGTGCCGCCGGAGAGTTCAAACACACCGGGGCCCATCTTTGCAGCCACGATCGTGTCCGTCACCATGATGCTGCGTTCAACACCTGAGACAGCCAGGTAATTCTTGAGTGCAAAAAACGGTATGTGTACTCCATCCGGGATGTAACACACCCAGAGCCGATCGGAAAGCGACAACGCGCGCTGGATGATGTTGTCGTGACGAGGCAGATTCATAGCACAGCCGTTGCCAAGGTGTGTGACCATCGACAAGCCCGCGTCGATCGCCTCACGAAGTTCATCCAGTGTGGGATCGCAATGACCGGCCGAAACGGCAATGCCTTGGGAAGCAAGGAAGCGTGTGGTAGCGAGACCGGGATCATTTTCGGGCGCGAGCGTTACAAGGCGAGTGTGCCCTTGGGCTGCATCGAGGAGTCGCTGCATGTCATCGACGTTGGCGGGCTGCACGCACTCCGGAGGATGAGCCCCGACGCAGTTGAGATTCAGAAATGGGCCCTCGATGTGAAAGCCGGCGATCATCCGAGCAATGACAGGATCGGCCTCGCGAAATGCGGCCAGCTTCGACAGCTTGCCGCAAAGGGCATCGATCGTATCGGTGATGACCGTGGCGAGGATGCCGTCGACGCCATCGGAGGCGAGTTCTTCGCACGCACGATGGCACTGTTGAATCGTCAGTTTTCCTGAACAAAAATCAGCGCCACAGTAGCCGTTGACTTGGATATCAAATGGTTTCATGTCGTGATAGTGATTCCACCCACTCGCAGGCCTGCCCACACGGCCATAAGGGCCGCCACATTGGTGGCAATAATATACGCCAAGGCCACAAACGGGCGACCACCTTCCAGTATTTCAACTGACTGGAATGCGTAGCTGGAGTAGGTCGTAAAGCCGCCAAGTAAGCCGATGAGCAAGGCCGGTTCAATCGCGGGATGAATCGCACCCTGACCTCGCGACCAGCCTACAATTGCTCCAAAAACAAACGAGCCAATCACGTTGACTGCCAGCGTGCTCCACGGAAAGCCGCTCCCCAGCCAGACGCTCGCCAATGCAGCAAACCCTGCTCTTCCCAGCGTGCCAATCGCGCCGCCGACAGCCACAATAACCGCATGGGTAATGAGTGTCACGCACGTGCCTTGTGAGAATTTTCTATTTCTTTCCAGAGACAGGGCGTTGTACCACACACCCGTGGTGCCCCAGGCCATTGACTTTCCAGAAAAATACCGTTATTTTGATCGCGCAAAACTATTATTTTGATTTCTCAAAACTTTATTTTTGAATGGCAAAAATGATGCGTTTTTCGCGGTCTGTAGGCCGTCTCGGTTTTAGCCTAGTGGAACTGCTGGTCGTGATCGCGATCATTGGTGTGCTCGTTGGGCTCTTGCTGCCAGCGGTGCAGTCTGCCAGGGAATCGGCGAGGCGTTCGCAGTGCACGAACAACCTTCGGCAACTTGGGCTTGGCCTGCATCTCTTTGCCGACGCCACAAAACATTTCCCATCTGGCTACGTCGCCAACACGGGGAGCCTGGCCCGCGATCCAACGACGTACGACGCTTTACCCGGTACCGGCTGGGGACTACTCATTGCGCCGTTTGTAGAGGAGTCAATGCGGGCCGCAGCGTACAGCAGCGCAGCCGGCATTGCGGGAACTGCCAACCGCGATATCGTTTCGCAGCGAGTTGGAATCTTTCTGTGTCCATCCTCAAGCGGGCCTCGCGATGCCTTCGTCGTTCTCGACGAAGCCGGCGCTCCGCACGCATCTGGAGCCACGCTTGGTCGTTCGGATTACATAGTGAACGCTGGAAATGAGGCTCCTTGGGGAACACCCTCACTGACCACGTGGGACGGGCTTGCCAATGGGCCGCTCTATCGCAATTCAAAGACTCGGCCATCGCAGGTGAGCGACGGCCTCTCAAAAACCGTGTTTCTGGGCGAGCACTCGCAGTCCCTCTCCCACAAAACGTGGGCGGGAATTGTGCCCGGGGGCTGGTGCCATCCCTCTGACACATTTCGCACGCACATTGGCTCAGAGCCTGACTACGCCGCTACTTTCATGCTCACGCATAGCGGCCCTGCCAGCGGCGAACTCTTCATCGTTCACGTTCCCAGCGACCCCGTATCGCACGTCGATCAAATGTTTTCAGAACACTCCGGTGGGGTGAACGCACTCCTCGGCGACGGCTCGGTGCGGTTTGCATCCACCAACATCGATCATCTCACATGGGCTGCGCTCTGCAGTATGGCGGAAGCCGATGCCGTGGGTGAGTATTGATTATGATTCGCTCGACAAACAATCGCTTGGCCTCGCTGCTTCTGATACTCATTGTGCTGGTCCCCGGCTGCGGCCCCACGTTCCCTCAGGTTTCGTTTGATCACCTGCGGTACATCGGCAGCCTGCAAACTGCGATCAACACCCGTCAAATCCTGTGGCTGCACCGCACCGCTGCGGCCATTGAAACTGATCGCAAAGCTGGCCGAATCGGCGACGAAGAACACGCCGCGTATCAGGCAATCGTTCGACTGGCTGAGGGCGGACAATGGGCAAGCGCCGAGGCACAATGCGTGCGATTCAAGCGGGATCAACTGAGACAATAGGCCAGCCAATCTCTTTTTTGACTCCCTTTGGGATTCCGGGAGGCCCGAGGCGCTTTCACGCCCACCGCGATATACTCTCGGCCCTCTCGTTGCGGCCAGGTTTGAACCTAGTTCGCGCTGTTGCATCCCTGTCCATTTCTCTTTTTAGGAATCGCTTACCTCCCAATGATTGCATCGCACAACCGCATTCTCTTTGTAGGCTTTGGCGCCGTTGCCCGCTGCACACTTCCGATTTTGTTAAGCCACCTCAAGGTGTCGCCCACCCAAATCACCATTCTGGATTTTGATCCCAACGAGTCCGCCCTCAAGCCATGGATCGAAAAGGGCGTCACGTTTGTGCAAGAAAAAATCGTGCCTGAGAATTTGGGTGCCGTGCTCGCACAACACGTATCAACCGGCGACCTCCTCATCGACTTGGCTTGGAATATCGACTGCTGCGAGATCGTGCAGTGGTGCCATGATCATGGCGTAATGTATCTCAACACATCCGTTGAACTGTGGGATCCCTACGAACACTCCAAGAACGCCCACCCGTCACAACTCACGCTCTACTGGCGGCACAACAACCTCCGACGAATGATTGCCGGATGGGCGTCCCCCGGTCCTACCGCTGTGCTCGAACACGGCGCAAATCCTGGACTCATCAGCCATTTCACGAAACAGGCTCTACTGGACATCGCCGCGAATTGCCTAGCGGAAAAGAAGTTTATTGGGGAACAGGCTGAGCGAATTCAATCGCACGTGAAGTCGCTGGAATTCAATCATCTCGCTCACGAACTCGGCGTGAAGGTGATTCATTGCAGCGAACGCGACACGCAGATCACCAACTGCCCGAAAGAAGTCGACGAATTTGTCAACACATGGAGCGTCGAGGGCTTCCGCGAGGAAGGCACGACCACTGCCGAGATGGGCTGGGGCACGCACGAGAAAGAACTGCCGCCGTTTGCCTACCAGCATTCTGATGGCCCAAAGAGCCAAATCTGTATGGCCCGCATGGGGATGAATACGTTTGTTGTGAGCTGGGTGCCCAGTTACAACATCGTGGGCATGGTGGTCCGACACGGCGAAGCTTTCAGCATCACAGAAAACCTCTCCGTGCGGGATGCCAGCGGCAACACCATCTATCGCCCAACGGTGCATTACGCGTACTGTCCGTGCGACGCGGCCATTGCAAGCCTAAACGAACTCCGCGGCTACGACTACAAACTCCAGCCTCGTATTCGGATCATGACCGACGAGATCACCAGCGGCTCTGACATTCTCGGAGCCCTCGTCATGGGCCATCCATTGACCTCGTGGTGGTGTGGTTCGGATCTTTCAATCGAGGAATCACGCCGCCTTGTGCCACACCAAAACGCCACAACGATGCAAGTCGCTATCTCCGTCGTGGCCGCCTGCATGTGGATGATCCAAAACCCCAATCGGGGTGTGAATCTGCCTGATAATCTGCCGCACGACTTCGTACTCGATATCGCCAAGCCCTACCTTGGAACATTCATTTCGATGCAGTCGGACTGGACGCCTCTCAAACACTACACGAATGCTTTTCATGGCTACAATCAGCCGCAGATCGATCATGCCGACCCTTGGCAGTTTAAAAATTTCTTGCTCACTGACGGAGATTGATTGGAGCCATGAAGCCATCTGCACTGCTCACACTCGCGAAGAAGCACGGCACGCCGCTATTTGTGGTGGACCACAAGGAACTCCGGAAAAACTATGCGCTCTTCCACAAACATTTTCCGCGCGTACAGATCTACTATGCCGTGAAGGCAAACAGCGATCCGGCAATCGTCGGCTCATTCTATAAACTCGGTGGCAGCTTCGACGTAGCGAGCATGCAGGAGTTTCACGCCGTCCATGAATTTATCGCCACACTGCCTGCCAAACAGCGTCAAGACTTCATCTGGGATCGGATTATCTATGCCAACCCGATCAAGCCGACTGAAACTCTCCGCGAGCTTGACCAATACAAGCCGTTGGTCACCTATGACAACCACGAGGAGGTGAAGAAGATCGCAAAGCACGCGCCTCACGCCGGCCTCGCCCTGCGACTGCGTGTGCCCAACACTGGCTCAATGGTGGAACTTTCCAGCAAGTTTGGGGCGTTGCCCGGAGAAGCCGTCGAGTTGATTGAATATGCACACAAGCACAAACTCGTTGTGGAGGGGCTTTCGTTTCACGTCGGGAGCCAGTGCACCAACCCGGAAAACTTTATCCAAGCCCTGCACCTGAGCGCTGGAATCTTCGCGGAGGCAAAGTCACGGGGCTTCAATCTCAAGCTTCTCGACATCGGCGGCGGGTTTCCAGCGGCGTACGACGAGAGCGTGCCTGCCTTCAGCACACTGGCCAAAAAGATCAATCATGAAATCAATCGACTCTTCCCAAAGAACATTGAGATTCTAGCGGAGCCCGGCCGTTTTTTGGTGGCGTCGGCCGGCAATGCCGTGTCGAAAATCATCGGCAAGGCTTTCCGCAACGACAAGCTTTGTTATTACGTGGACGACGGCGTGTACCACACCTACTCCGGCGTAATTTTTGATCACTGCACCTACCACATGAAGAGCTTCAAAAAAGGGGCCACTCAGATCTGCGCGGTCTTCGGGCCCACGTGCGACGCCCTTGATACGATTAGCCTTTCCGAGCAGTTGCCTGATCTCGAACTCGGCGAGTACCTATACAGTGAAAATATTGGGGCCTATTCTGCCGCCAGTTCCACGCACTTCAATGGCTTTCCTCCTGCGAAGGTCGTGCATATCAATCAATAACCAATAACATGATTCGGACGGGCAGACGAAACAGGAATCATGATCATGTTTGAACATACTTCTCAGCCGCTCTTGCCCCGGCGTGCGTTTGCCGCTCGGGTACTCGTTCATTTGGCTATGGCGATCGTGACCGTGGGCATAGCCCTTGGCGTGGGCATCCTGGGCTACCACTTTCTGGGCGGTCTGCCATGGATCGATTCGCTGGTGAATGCGTCGATGATTTTGGGCGGCATGGGCCCCGTAGATCTGATTACGAGCCAGAGCGGCAAGCTCTTTACGTCATTTTACGCGCTTTTTTCTGGGCTGTTCTTCATTGGGGTGGCGTCGCTTGCAATCGCGCCTTTTGTGCATCGCATCATGCACCGTATGCATCTCGACCAGAAATAGCCCGAACCTGTGCTGGGTTTTTAGTCGCGTTCTTCTACCGGCGAACCGCCTCAATGAGGTGGTATTTTTTTACGCATTCGCTGGCAACATCGAGCCACGTTTCCGGCAAATGCTCGGTGTACCAGGTTGGCTGTTTCGTGACGATTAAGAGCGTGCCTCCCGGGGCAAGAGCCCGTCTGGCTGCCTCAACAAAAAGTGTGGCAATCCGAAAATCGGAGTAATACGGCGGATTAGCAAGCGCCAGATCGTAACTGCCCGGTTCTGGAACGTTGCCGTGGGCTTCCATAGCTACTGAAATGTTTGGCAAGCTATTTGACTCGGCTCCACGCAGCGTGCACTCCACGGCCCGCGCAGAACTGTCAAACGCGTGCATGTGGACGGAGGCATCTCGCGCCGCGATGCCCAGTGCAACGCAACCGGAACCGCAGCCAACATCCACAACGCGTGCCTGCGCTGCAACGTCCACAGCATCGAGCAAGTGCCTAGCACCTGGGTCGATGCGACGGTGCGCAAACACGCCTGGGCGCGTAAATGCCTTGAGCAAGCGATCTCGGTCGCGAAACACCAGTTCGCATGAGAAATCTCGCCTGCGAGGCAGTTCGCGTGTTTTCTCGACGATGTAGGCCACCGTTTCCTTGGCGGGCCGCACACGCACTGTCTCCCCTGTTTCGGCCAGTTGCTCGCGCAGCCAACGGTCTTTCGGATTGTCAATCGCCACCACGAGATGGCCCCCGATCGCAAGATTCACGAGCGTCGCTTGGATCACATCGCGAGTGAGTTCGGCTTCGCCATCCTTTGAGAGTGGCACAACCGCCAAGTCGTACGGCCCTGCCGGCATATCAGCCGTGCAACAGAGGCGTGGTAGGCCCGGTGTTGGCTGGTGCGGGCCATCAACCGGGAAGACTTCCTGACAGACAAGATCGTGCTGATAGAGATCCAGAAACCACACCGTTACTCGGGCTGTGGATCGCTCTTGCGCGAGCGATCTGGCCGCCTGCGCGCGGCCCACGGTAGTGCAGACAATTCGTTCGCCAGACAGTCCTCGTGCCACCTCCAGCGCATGGGCTTCGGCTGGCCGGGCAGGCAGCGTTTCGCGAAGGGAATCTCTAGGTGATATCGGCATTGTGACATTAGAGCAATTCATCTGCCACACGAGAGGCGGGCAACTGTTTGCCGCGTACTCGGAGCCATTTTCTATTGCCTCTGCTCGGGGCCGCCACCCTGCCCGCCTCGCCGCCGTCCCATCTCCTCAGCCAACTTTAAAAGTTCATTGCGATCCAGCTTGCCGTCCTCGTCAGAGTCAAAACTCATGGCGTGTTCAATAAATCGCTCGGAGCTCAGTGGGCTACCCGAGCCGGCGCGTTCTTCTCGGCCTCCCGGACCGCCACCGCCTTCGCGCGATTCACGAGGAGTCCTACCCTCTACGGGCGGGTTCCGAGGAGGCCCCGCTCGAGGCCCATCCAATCCGTCAGCGTTTCTTTGGCCACGGCGTGGAGGCCCACCTTCAAGCCCTCGCTCACCACCATCCTGCCCACCGCGCGGGCCCCTTCCGCCTCGCATCATAGGAGGCATGGATGGCCTAGGCGGCAGGAATTCCTCATCGTTCAACGCGCCATCCCCATCTGCATCGAGCGAAAGAATAGCAGCCGATGCATTTTTAATCTCTTCGGCATCGAGCACATGATCATGATTGGTGTCCAGAGCACCCCGTAGAGGATCCGGATGAGAACCCTCTGGCCTCTCCGGTGGCTGTGCAATCGCACCCAAAGCAATCATCGCCACGACCGCAACTGCACTACCGCCCATCCACACGATGCGTTTCATAACCCACTCCTTCTTTCAGACAAATCCGATCACCCAGGCCAGAACACGTACCTATTCAACGGCCAACACTCGAAAATGTTTCTGGATTTCCCTGCGTCTACTGGAGATATTCATTGGACCACGTGCGAAAGAGTTCGCCGCGAGGCACGCGGGCGGCATCCTCCCGCATCACTTCAGGCGTGCGACGAATGACCCGAACGGTCTTGCGTCGGTAGATTCGAGTGCGTGTATGAGCCACGGCGGCGGGGCCCGTGTTGCGTGGCGGCGGCTCAACCGGGCTCGTCTGAAGCAAGGCTGGCGGTTCAGATTCCTTCGCCATTCCGCATGCGGCAAAAATACAGACCGACACAACGGCGACGACAACCGATCGTTGTCCAAAGTCATTGGTCTGCATGAAAATGATTCCTTTTCCGGCTACTGCACTCCACTCACGGGCCACTCGGACTCTTTTTTTCCGTGAGCGGCTCGAGCGTGAGCGGATCTCGCAGCGGTAAATGCTGAACATTGCCACCAAAGAAATCGTTCATGCTCGCTCGCTTACCACTATCGCCAGGAGCGATCGCGTTCCAATCGCCCACGACCAGAATCGCCATCTTCTCCGGATCCAGATGCCGGCGGGCTACACGCTGGAGATCTTCGCGAGTCACGGCCTTTACCTTTTCGCGAAATGTTTTCCAGAAATCATTGGGCCGCTTCGTCCACTCATCGGCCACAAACACTCGCAAGAGTTGCGGCTTGCTCTCGAACTGCCGCGGAAACGTTTCGATCAAGCTCTGTTTTGCCGTTTCGAGTTCCTCTACCGTGACAAGTTCATCTCGCACGCCACGAATCTGATCGAGCACGATCTTGGTGGCCAGCGCCACCGTTGGATTCTTGCTTTCGAAGCCGGCCCGGAAGTCACCCGGGTAATACACCTTCGGCACGAGCGTAGAACGCGCCGAATAGGCTAACCCCTCGTTGCTTCGCACCTGCTGCATGATCCGGCTTGTAAACCCACCGGCGCCAAGAATATCGTTCAAGAGCATGAGCGGAATCGCATCGGGATCATCGCGAGCGATCGACCGCATGCCCATCACAACTTTGCCTTGCGGAATTTCCTTTGGCACGTGATAGAGGCCGGGCTTTAGAACGGCTGTCGGCGAAACAGGATTCGCGACCTCGGCGCCTCGCTCCCATCCACTCAGGGCTTTTTCAAGCTTGGCAAGCATCTCTTTTTCTTGAAAGTCACCCGACACAGAAACGATCATATTGCCCGGATGAACAATCTGTTGATGCATCTTCGCGAGCCGATCCTTCGATATCGCTGCAACCGTCGCACCGGTTGGCTCTCTCGCCTCGAAATGATCGCTTCCGTAAAGAAGCCGCTTCCACTCTCGGGAAAGGATCGAGGCGGCATCGTCGTTTCGCTGTTTCAGGCCTTCAATCATGCTCGCCCGGTTGGTTTCAAGCCGCTGAGCATCGAATGCCGGTGCCCGCAGCATGCCCAAAAAGAGCGAGAGGCTCTCATCAAAATTCACTGCAAGGCAATTCATGGTGGCCATCGTAAAAGCATCGGTGGCAGTGACCGCCACTTCCGTCGCCAAAAAATCGAGCGTCTCATCAAACACTGCCGCAGGGACTTTCTCTGTGCCGCCCTCACGAATCATTTTGGCTGTCATCGAAGCCAGCCCGGGCATATCAGCGGGGTCCAGCGACGAACCGCCCTTGAACGTAATCGAGAGGTTCACCAGCGGAAACTCGTGCGAAGGAGCGAGATACACAACGGTCGTATCGGAGAGCACGCGACGAAATTGCGCAGCGTTCGGCGGAGTGAATTCGAGTGAAGTAAAGGCGATGGCCTCCGGCCGAGCAGGAATGGCAACGCCGCCCGAGGCGGTCGCAGAATCGCTGTGAACTGCCGCCGAGGGCAACTCTTTTTGCAAACTTTTCTTGGGCGAGAGAAGTATCAATGCTACGACGCCACACACCACCAGAATTGCAATCAGACGCTTGTCCATCGATTCGCTTGCCTTTCTAAAAACTCTTGGAACGCTTGCCACCGACACACTCACACCTCGCACTCGCACGCAAAGCCTAGGGTTGCTCTCGCTGAAACACCGCCACGCTGCGGTTAGTCGGCGCAAAATATTTCTTTGCCACCCGCTGAATATCAGATCCAGTAACGGCCTCATATTTTTTCGGACCGTCATTAATCTCTCGCCAATCGAGAAGTGCGTCGGCGAAGGCCAGTTGAATCAACAGCGACATGTTGTTTTCCAGTCGGCGGTAGTTGCCAGCTGCAACACGATTTTTGACTTTTCGCAACTCGCGTTCTGGCACCTCCTGCTGCTGAAGCTTTTTGAGTTCCTCGTACCACGCCTTTTCCAAGAGGCCTGGCGCGGCATCGCCTCGCGTTTCCGCCTCAAACGCAAAGAGACCGGCGTGCTTGCGAGTGTCGGAACTCGTGCGAGCGCTTGACGCAATGCCTCGCCCTTCAACAAGACCCGCGTAGAGCCGACCCGTGCGATCGTTGAGCACTTCAGCGAGCATATCAAGCGGATAACTATCAACATGGCCGGCCGGCACAGTGTGGTAGCGAATCTCGATCGACGGAGGAAAATCGCCGCTCGCATTCATTCGCTGCTCTGCGAGTTGCTCCACCTCAAGTGTCACCACCGGTTGCGGCTTGCGAGTGCCAGGATCGAGCCGCGAAAAGTATTTGGTGATCGTCGCCTTTGCCTTGGCCGGATCAAAGTCGCCCACCACGATGCCTACTAAATTGCCCGGGCGGTAATAGGTGTTCCAGTACTCCTGCGCCTGATCGAACGTGTAGCTATTCAAGTCGCTCGGCCAGCCAATCACCGGCCACGCATAACCGCACGATGCCCAAAACATCGCGTCGAATTGCTCCTGAAACCGGCCCGTTGGTGTGCTGTCGGTGCGTAGCCGCCGCTCCTCGTGCACCACGTCCCGCTCTGAGTAAAATTCACGAAACACGCTGTCATGCAAACGATCGCTCTCCATCCAGGCCCACAGTTCGAGTTTGTTTGATGGTACTGTGATGAAGTAGCAGGTGAGATCGTGGCTGGTAAAAGCATTCATGCCGCTGCCGCCAGCCTTTGTGTAGACCTGATCAAACTCATCCTTCACGATGGTAGCCGCATCGGCACCGCCCTCGCCGCGGCCCTGCTGCGATCGAATGAGGGCGTCAAGTTTGCCTCGTAACAGACGCAGTTCCTGCGTGTCGTTGGCGGGGTCCCACGGATCGGCAATTTCGCCTCGGTTGAACCGTTGGTATTGCCCTGTCCACACAAGTCGGTTGATCTCATCGCGAATTGTCTTCTGTTCGGCCCGGTATTTCGCATCCTGAGCCGGATCGCGAGTGCCGATCGTGCTGGTGCCCTTGAACATCATGTGCTCAAAGAAGTGACTGATGCCGGTGATCCCAGGCCGCTCATCAACACTGCCCACCTTTGCGACCCAGCCGGCGCTCACAACATTGGGTTGGTCGCTACGGGGCACCAGCAAAAACTGCATGCCATTGGGGAGCGTAAACTCCTCAACCGCAACCTGCTGGGCTTTTGCGACAGAGGCAGCCAGTAAAAGTGACAGCCAAAAAGAAACGGCAAAAAAAAGGGCACACTCAGCCAGCGACCGCGTACGCATCAACATGCAACGATTCCACAGCAGGATAGAACAAAGCCTCCGACAACACTGGCTTTTATAGCCGAAGCGGCCTAGAATCCACTAATCCAAGTGATGCACACACTCCCACTTGGTATTTCGAACGTCATGTGTCCAGCATCCCTACTTTAGTCATGGATTGCACTGACCTAGCGGAGAGAGCCTCTGACCAACAGTCTCACCAACTCCGATAAGCGTCACGCAACAACGAGGATTTTATGTCTTCTCTCGACCGATCCGATCCAGTGATTCTGGGTCATATCTTGGCTGAGCATCACGAACTCTTCGCACAAATAACCGCTGTTCGAACTGCTTTTGCGGATCCGGATGCATGCGGGCCAGATGAATCTCGTTGTGCAGCCTGCCGTGCTACGGTTCTGGCATCGCTGCACATAGTGCGGGAGCATCTCCGTTCGCATTTTGCCCACGAAGAGGAAGGTGGATTTCTGGAGGAGTCGATTGCCCGAATGCCACGACTTGCTGCCAACGCAAATGTAATCCTCAGCCAACATCCAGCCCTCCTTGCCGAAGTCGATGCCGTGATCTCAAAGCTTTCAACGGGCGATGGTTCTCAGGCAGTGTGGAAACAAGCTGGCTGCGACTTTGAGTCTTTTGCGACACACATAATGTCTCACGAAAAGCTGGAAAATTCAGTTATTCAAGACGGCTACAACGAAGATCTCGGTCTCATCGACTGACGACGGTTGAAACAGCCGCATGGTGTGGCGAGTGCTGTGCGATAGTCGCCGTCGTCGCAAGTGATGCAGAGCGACGGAACTGGCGGCAGCCCGGCAGAGAAAAATGCACCGCGAGAAGACTTCTGCCATTTCGGAGCCAATACGGCACCGCCACCTTCTCTCAACAATGCAAGACACAGACCGATTGCACTTCGCATTGGCAAAGAGCGTTAACCAAATACCACAGTGCCGCGGCCGTGCAGGAAAACTCGCTCTTCGAGGACTAATCGCACCGCGCGAGCTAAAACCAACTTCTCCACATCGCGTCCAGCTTGGGCCATACGATCCGGCGTGAATGTATGGTCGACGGCGATCACGTCTTGAGCGATGATTGGCCCGTCATCCAGTTCGGGTGTCACGAAATGGGCCGTGGCGCCTATCACCTTCACTCCCCGCTCAAACGCTTGGCGGTAGGCGCTCGCACCGGCAAAGGCTGGCAGGAATGAGTGGTGAATATTCACGATCCGGTGCGG
>CAIRDU010000085.1 GCA_903877395.1 uncultured Planctomycetaceae bacterium | reverse complement strand
TTGAATTTATTGTCAACATCGACCGCAATGGCAGCTATTTTGCTGGTGCGAAACCGGTAGAACTGGCGCAACTCCAAGGGCTGCTCAAGCAGGCCGTAGCTGATAACCCGGAGAAGCAAAAAGTTGTTGTGCGGGCCGATGAAAACACTGCCCATAAATTTGTCGTCGCAGCAATGAACGCCTGTGTGCAAGCCGGGATCGACGATTATCAGGTGCAGTCGGCCAGCACTGAGTAGGGCTGTGACCGTTATTAGGACTCACGCATACCAGCACTGACTTGACAGCCACAGCAACCAAATTCCTCAACGTAAAACACACGGTGGACAAAGCTGATGGCCGATCCTGATCGCACCATCGATGATCCTGCCGATCCGAAAGGATTTCGGCGGCGACTGAGCATGGCTGCAGCCATGAGCGTACTGTTGCATCTGACACTGGCCGGTGGTTTGGCGACAACGCGACTGGGGGTATTCTCGGCGCCTGCGTCATCGCCAGCTCCAAGCGTGGCCGTCCTCAAGCCAAAGGTGGTTGCCGATTTCCCCCTTGAGGTGTCTCAGTCGGCTGCCCAGAAACCTGCCCATGAAAAATCACTCGATCTTCAGGTCGATAAAAACACCGCAAAGCCACACGCAACAAAACTTGCTCCCCCTGATCAGAATCGAAATGTTTCCAAGCAAGCTGGCGCCGAGATGGGGGAAAAAACAGCCGCATCAAGCCGGCCGCTGCCGCGCACAACCGCCCCACGGGAGGCGAGCCTCGAGAAGGCCGCTGAGGTGGCGCGTCAGCAGGCCGCACGCGTAGCCGCCGCCTCTGCGACTGCTGATCTTTCTGCAATAAAGCCTGCAGCGGCAGCGGCGGCTGCGGCGGCAGCACAACCAGCAGCCGCTCGAACCCGTCAGAAAGATCCTCCGACAAAAGAGGCGGCGTCAACTGCTAGCCGGCAGCCGACCGAAGTGGCCCTACTCGGCAAGACTTTGCCACTGCCCAACCGGCCCACCACGAAGCCCACTGGGTCCTCCGCTCCCGAAGCAACTGCCGTGGGCAGCCAATCGCCCGCCCGCAAGCAGGTGGTTTCTAAGAGTGGTGCGAGCGATTCCATAGCGGTTACAACCACCGCTGCAGCATTGGCTCCGCCGAAAATCTCCGCAGGCAAGCAGCCGCAAACACCGATCCAGCCCCAGACGCGAGCGGCCCAGTCGCCAGCGGCCTCTCAGCCGGCGACGCGTTTACGCAAAGCCACCTCGCTGGACTCAGGCGATCCTGCGACTACAGACGACTCGACTATGGCCTCCACGAGTCGGCAGCAGAGTATCCAGCCTCAAAGCCGCAGGCCCGACGGTGAACGTGCGGACACTCCACGGCTTCAGACGGCGTCCAACGCACCAGTGGGCCGACAGGGTATTGCCGGAGAATCTGCCGAGGCGAATGAAACAGAAACTCATCCTGTGGCTGCGTTGCCGGCACGCGGCGGTGCAGCCAGCGAATCCACTCGAGCAGATGCCAGTTCGAGCGGTGGCTCGGTGCAGCCTGCCTCACGTACGGCCTCGCCGGGCCGTACTGGAACAACGGCAACGGGCGCTGTGTCTTCATCCAATACCACAGACGGCGCAATCGCCAACAGTGACTTTGCCGACGGCCAGGTGGCCGGCATTGCTACTGGCAAGCCCGTGGCAACAGGTTTGGCTCGCGGCGGTGCTGCCCGAGACACATCGGCCGATGGCACGGCAGATGCGGGCCCTCCCGCTTCTGACAATTCATCGCGTGCGAATCGTTCGTCGCTGATTGGCAGTGGCGATGCCAACGGAACGGGCTTGGCCGCTGAGAGCGCAGGGATGGTCGAAGCATTGCCCCAGGGACCTTCCAATTCTAACCCCAGCGACTTGGGTTCCGACGCAGGCCCAGCGATGACAGCTCCACAGCCGGGACTGCGTCGGCGGCCCAGCGCGGATGCGGAAGCCCTCGCGGTACGCGGCAATCGAGGGGCCGTCTCAGTACCAGTCGGCAGTCGCACGGCTGGCGACTCAGAAGAGGAGGAACTCTCGAGCGACGAACTCCCAACAGGAACTGGGCCGCAAGCTGGCCAATCGCTGCGCGGTGCACGTCGGAACACAACTGATGCAATCGCAGGTGAAGGGCTCGCAATGGAAGCCGGAGCCCTGCCTCGCGTGGCGGCTGTTGTGCTGCCAGCCGAGGGACGCGTACGAGAAATTGCCAAGCCGTTTGCACAGCGCACAAAAGACAATCGTGAACTCTCCGCGCAGGAGAAATCGCTGGCACCGAACCGCCGGGAGTTGCTCGAAAAGTCGCGGTCTGAGGCGGAAGCCACCGTCGAGCGGGGGCTTGTGTTTCTCGCGAGGGCGCAGCAGTCGGATGGGCGATGGAGTTTGGGAAGATTTCCCGGAGCCACGAAGGAAGACGGCGGCAAACTCCAGTCCGATACTGCCGCGACTGGATTGGCACTCCTCAGCTTTTTCGGCGCCGGTTACGACCATTTTGAGGGCAAGCATCGCGACACGGTTCGAAGGGGCATCGAATTTTTGCTTTCAACGCAGAAGCCCGATGGTGATCTCTACATTTCCGCCGACCCGCTTTCCAACAGTTGCGCATGGCTCTACAGCCACGGCATGGCCACGATGGCATTGTGTGAGTCCGTCGGCATGACGGGCGACGAGATCGTGCGGCCCGCAGCGGAACGGGCCTGCGACTTTATTGCCACAAGTCAACATCCCGAACGGGGTGGCTGGAGATACACGCCACGCAGCGATGCCGATCTATCGGTCAGTGGCTGGATGCTGGTGGCACTGCGGGCGGGCCAACTCGCAAGGCTTTCAACCGACGCAGAGACATTCAACCGCGTGCGTACGCTCCTAGATGCCTCGACCACCGACAAACCCTCTGCCCCATATTTTTACAACGCTAGGAATCCCCAACAGCGTCCGTCGCCATCATCCTCTGCCTGCATGACTGCGGTGGGCACACTCATGCGGTTGCATACGGGCTGGAGCAAAACGGACCCACGCGTGATCGAAGCCGGACGTCTGCTGGCCGCAACACTCCCTTCGTTTGGATCTCCTTCCGCCAGCACAAGCCAGCAAAAAACTCGGGATTGCTATCTCTGGTATTACGTTTCGCAGGTGCTCGTACACACAGGCGGAGAAGGCTGGGAGGAGTGGTATCGCACGCTCTCCGGGCTGTTAGCGAGTTCACAGGTCCAGACTGGCGCACAGGCAGGCAGTTGGGATCCGCTGGGAGCGACCCCCGATCGCTGGGGCGCCTATGGCGGTCGACTCTACGTCACCACACTCCACCTGCTGACGTTGGAAGTGCCGTACCGACACCTGCCTACCTACAAGGTTGGTGACCAAGTTGCTCAACCGGCTGACAAACAGGTTGAGCAACAAAATCCGTAGAAACGCTAACGGGCTGCGTTTTACGAAACCCACGGTTGAATCAACGGCCGAATTCGATCGGCAAGTGCCAGCCGCTGAGACAGCTGTAATTGGCTCTGTGGCTGGCGAGAGCGGCCCATCTGAAACCCTCGTAGCTCTGCCCCTAAGCGAAAACCATCGGGGAAATCTGCACCCAAAATAATTGTGTCAAAAATCGTAGTGAGCTGGTGCTGTAACTCAAACGCCTCGGCAAGCTGCTTGGCTCCGATACCCGTACCACCCACAGAACCACCGCGAATCGCATCGTACACTCGTCGCGTCAGTTCGGGCACAACTCCGCTGGTGGCGTGCGTACCGCCGTCGCACCCAATCAGAAGCATCGGCACCAGTGCCGCTTCCCAACCAGTAAGAAAAGAAAACTCTGGGCGCACCGGTCGCACCGCTGCAATCAATCGCTGCATGTGCGAGATATCCCCGCTGGAATCCTTGATGCCAACAATCCGTGGAAACTCCTCGGCCAACCGTCGCACCGTTGGCACGTCGATCGGAGAAGCGAGCATCGGGATATTGTAGAGCGTGACATCAATTGGACTGTGCCGGCCGATCTCGCAGAAATAGGCATAGACGCTCTCAGACGAGAGGCGGTAGTAAAATGGCGACACCACGGCCACCGCACGCGCCCCCGCTTCAAGGCAGTGCTCGCAGGCCCGAAT
>CAIRDU010000084.1 GCA_903877395.1 uncultured Planctomycetaceae bacterium | reverse complement strand
GAGTGCTGCCGGGGCCCGCGTCGAACACCAGGCATTTCTTGGCTATGGCCTGCAGAAGCAACGTGCAGTGCAAATGGCCTCTCACGACTGGATCTTGTCGCTTGACGACGACGAAATACTCGACGTTGAGGCCATCAAGGCGATTCACGCACTTGATTTGTCTGATCCCGCAGCCTGCTGGTCAATCCGCCGACGAACGTTTATCGGGACTCGTGAACTGCGGCACGGCACATGGGGAGCGGATCGAGTCGTGAGGCTCTTTCACCGCCGCACAGCTGGCTTCACATCGCACATCGTTCACGAACGGGTTCGAGCGAGCCGGCCGACCATTCTTCTGCCGGGCTCCATGCTGCACTTGAGCTACGACACCTGCAGCGATGTGATCGCTCGATCGATTCAGTACGCCCGATTGAAGTCTGAGATCATGCGTCGCAAAAAGCAGCGGGTTCATACCTGGATGCTACCCCTGCGGGCTTTTGCCATTTTTTCGAAAAGCTATTTCCTGCAGGGAGGCTTTCGGGATGGCGCGGCTGGTTTTATCGTGGCCCTATCGCGGGTTATCGACTCAACGCTTCCTCGCGTCATGCTGCTCTTGGACGAACCTGCCTGCGGGAATGACGGCATCGCGACACCAATTAAGCATTCCTAAGCACGGCCAATACTCGCTCGATATCGGCGGGCATCGGCGCGGCAAAGACCATTCGCTCATTGGTCAAGGGATGGAGAAGAGCAAGACTCGTTGCGTGCAAGGCCTGCCGCCGAATCAACGGAGCATCTGCATCACCTGCCGCACGTGTAACTTCCTTGATATCAAAGAATGACGGTTCGATCACCGACCGGCCGCTATAGAGCGCATCACAGAGAACAGGACAGCCAATGGCGGCCAGATGCACGCGAATCTGGTGGGTGCGGCCTGTCTTGGGCGAGAGCTGTACCAGTGCTGCTCCGCGAAATCGCTCGATGACCTCGTAGCGAGTGACCGCATCCCGGCTCGTGGAGTGGTCGCGCCGCACAGTCATTTTTTCACGCTGATAGGGGTGGATGCCAATCGGCAGATTGATTTCATCGCGGTCAAATTGCGGCTGCCCCTGCGTAATCGCTAGGTATGTTTTTTCCACCGTGCGGTTTTCAAATTGCTTGGCTAGTTTGTGATGAGCTTCTTCAGAGCGTGCCACGACGATCACGCCACTGGTGTCACGATCGAGGCGGTGAACGATGCCGGGCCGCGTCGGGCCACCGACGCTCGAGAGGCCACCGCTAGCATTCCCCTCTGCATCTGCTTCAGCACTGCCTCCGACATCCTTTCCCTCGTTGCGTCGCTCTAAATGCCACTTGAGTGCACCGGCCAGCGTGCCCTGCCAATTGCCCTTCGCGGGATGCACGACCATCCCTGCGGGCTTGTTCACCGCGGCCATAGCGTCATCGCAGTAAAGAAAGTCTAAGTCGATCTCTTCGGCAGCCGGGCCGGCTCGGGGAGGCTGGGGCACCGTGAAAGAGACAATCGCCCCGGCGCGCAACTTGAGCGAGGCACGGGCTACGATTCCATCCACTCGCGCCGCTCCCTTCTCGATCGCACGGGCCAGAAAAGAACGGCTCTGATGACTCACCTGACGAGCTAGAAAAACGTCCAGACGAGATCCTGCCGAATCCTGAGCCACCGTGAGCGACAGAATGTCACCTGGAAGAAATGACTGCGGCTGTGGCTGCGAAGGCAATGCGTCCAGTCGATCACTCCTGCTTCAAAAAGACATCATCATCTGCCTTCGGCTCAGTTGCATCCCCTGCAGCAGGCGGGACGACAGCAGCTGGCAGCGCAGTTCCAGTGGCTTCAACTGTGGCACCTGGAGTTCCAGCGGCCGGGACTGCTGGGAGCGCAGCCGGCGGGGAAATCTTTTGCGCCGCAAACCAATCGTACCACTGTCGCGAGGATTCCCGTTTGAGCGTTGCAGCCCGACTAGCGGCAAGCTGAGCCAGAGCACCCGAAGGAAATTCGGCAGCAACAGCCTCGTATCCCGACTGCGCTTCACCTACTTGCCCAAGACTTTCGCGAGCTTTTGCGAGGCCGAAAATGGCCCGTTCCAACAGCATGCCTTGCGGTCGGCTAGCGATCACGGAAGTGTAGAGTTCGACCGCGGCCTGCAGCCGCGGCGCACTACGATCCTTATCAACAAAAAGCAGTTCGGCACCATCACTCAAGGAAACATCGGCAATCACGAGCCTTGCCCACTCCGCGGCCGGCGTTCCAGGGTAGCGCCTTACCACTTCATTGAAGGCCTCGATATCGCCACCCGAGAGCGCGGAAAGACAGGCATCCCAACTCTGCGAACGGTTGGCTGCCGATTGGGACGATACAAGAAGAAAGCCAACTGCCGCCAGCATGGCCCCGGCCGCTGCAATAAGAATCGTATTGAAGTAGGGGCGCACGCGATCGATGAGCTCAAACGTTTTTTCAGCGAGCACGTTGTTCTCGAGCTCGCCCAAGTCGACGTTAGCCAGAGGGGACTGCATGGTTCGTCGTTCCTGTTCGTCCTGCCGTCGCTGAGTGTGTCGTCGTTCGCTCTGCATCGCCTGCTAGCCTCCTCAACTCGTGACCACTTCAATCCCGTGCTTCCAGGAATGGGCACGACCGGCATCCGCTGCCAAGGCAGCCCAATAGAAACTTCCGCGTCCACTGCGTCAAGGCGATCTCTCGGCATTGATCTGGTACAGTGTCCGGAACAGTTCTGATAATGACTTTCGTGAATTTTGAGCCACCGAGATTCCCGTGACAATGAACTCCACCCGGCACGCCACTGCAGCGGCTGGCCACGCCATCGCTGGCAGTCCAAACGCTGCCCGTCAGCAGGTTGGTCGCATAATCACGAAGACCGTGGTTCTCAATGCGGGGCAAACGGAAGCTGTGCATGCCCCCATTGGCCCACTGCTCGTGCTGGCTGGGGCTGGCACAGGCAAAACGCGAGTGGTCATTGCTCGCATGGCACACCTAGTGCGCACTGGCGCTCGCCCTTCCAGAATTTTGGCCGTGACGTTCACCAACAAGGCCGCCAAGGAAATGCTGGCTCGAGCTGGCACATCGCTGGGATCAAAGACGCAAGAAAAGCCAGAGATCTCGACGATTCACTCCCTGTGCGTGCGGGTATTGCGACGCCATGCGGTAACGCTTGGTTACCCCGAACGGTTTGCCATCGTCGACCGCGGCGAGCAGGAATCAATCGCCCGCAAGGTTCTGAAAGAACTCAAAGTGGCCGATGCGATCCTAAGGCCTGGAGATTTGATCGACCGCATCAGCCGCTGGAAAAGTGCGGCCGTTCGCCCCGATGCGGCGCTCGACACGCTCGCCGATGATGCCGCCGACTCATGGACTCTTGCGGCGGCGGGCTATCGACGCTACCAGCAGACATTGCGGCAGGCAGGCGCTGTCGATTTCGATGATCTGCTGCTGGTAGTCGATGAACTGTTCGTCTTGCACGAACAGGTGCGACGCATAGAGGCAGCTCGCTTTGATCACATTCTGGTGGATGAATATCAAGACACCAGCGGCACGCAAGAACGAATCATCACGGCGTTGGCCCGCGACCACAAAAGCCTCTGCGTCGTGGGAGACGACGATCAATCGATCTACGGCTGGCGAGGAGCACAAATCTCACACATTCTCGAATTCCCAAACCGCTGGCCAAAGACAGTCACTGTGCGCCTTGAGGAAAACTACCGCTCAACGCCCGAGATTATTTTGGCGGCCAACCAACTCATCAGCTGCAACACGCGTCGTCACGGTAAAAAACTCATCTCTACCGCGCCATCGGGCTTGTCGCCGGTGATTATTCAAGCCCAAGAGGAACTTGACGAGGCCAGTCGCGTGGCTGCTGAAGTAGAAGACCGCTTGCGGCTCGGAGAGGTTCTGCCCCATGAGGCGGTGATTCTAGTGCGCACCGGCGAACAGACTCGCGTATTTGAACAGGAACTGCGGCGACGCAACATCCCGTACGAACTCGTTGGCAGTCGTTCGTTCTTCGACCGCCGAGAGGTGAAAGATGTGATGTCTTTTTTACGTCTACTTATCGAACCCGACGACGACATGGCTCTGCTACGCATCGCCAACGTGCCACCGCGAGGCCTCTCGGCACAGACGATCGCTACGGCTAGAACTGCGGCCACTCCCGCGGGGCACAGCCTCTGGAGAGAACTCCTGGCGTCGCGCCAGGAGGGCCGACTCTCTCCGGCCGCACGGGCGGGAGTCGACTCGCTGGAACTGGTCGTGGCCATGCGGGACACCGCGTCGCACAAGGCGGCCGCCGAGACCCTCAGCTCACTGCTGGAGATGGTCGGCTATCGGCACTTCCTGACAAAGGAGTACGATGATCCGGCCGAACAAGATGCGCGATGGAGCTCTGTTGAGGAACTCGTCAACGCATTGGCTGCACACGACCGCGCGCACCGCGGGCGACGAGAGTTTGCGCAAGTGATCCGCGACTTTCTGGATGCGCTTGTGCTGGATGTCACCGAGGCAGAACGCTTTCGAGACGATAAGCCGAAGGGCAATGTCTTGCGATTAATGACCCTGCATGCAGCCAAGGGGCTCGAGTTTGATTGCGTCTGGATGGTTGGCATGGAGGAAGGGCTCTTGCCTCACCACCGTTCGCTGAACGATGGTCTGCAATCGATCGACGAGGAACGCAGGCTTTGCTACGTGGGCGTGACACGTGCGAAAAAACGGCTCACGCTCTCGCTCTGTCTCACGCGGATGAAATGGGGCAAGAGTCGGCCCAGTCGACCAAGCCGTTTCCTCTACGAACTCACGGGGCAAGCGGACAAGTTCTCGGACAACCCTCCCAAGCAGGAAAACCCACCAACTGCCGCCCCTCGCGGCAGAAAAAAAGCAGCTCGAAAAACACGTTAACAATCGTGCCTGGCACCCAA
This sequence comes from uncultured Planctomycetaceae bacterium, assembly GCA_903877395.1. Taxonomy (GTDB): domain Bacteria; phylum Planctomycetota; class Planctomycetia; order Pirellulales; family UBA1268; genus BAIKAL-G1-2R. Next base: position 286 of record CAIRDU010000084.1, on the reverse strand, counting down.
GTTCCGTGCTCGCTATTTGCCGATACAGTGCCTGGAAAAGATGCGATCTAAGATGTCATTGCCGACCTCGGCACCAGTGATTTCTCCAAGGGAATCGATCGCGAAGGTGAGTAGGCTGGCAACAATTGCTTCGTCTTGGGGGCCACCGGCCTGCGCTGCAGCCGCCATTGCAGATGCATCCGCCAGTGACGTGGCGGCCGCGTCAACACCCACGCTCATGCGGAGCGTGGCGGCCGAAAAACATCCGGGCACTGTAGACACAGCCTGAAAAATGGCTTGCCGCAAG
>CAIRDU010000083.1 GCA_903877395.1 uncultured Planctomycetaceae bacterium | reverse complement strand
TACCTTAGCCCACTCAAAGTGTTGATTTTTCTGATTGAGATTGGCGGGCTTTTGATCAAGCACATGATTCTGGCTGTACGGTTGCTAGCCAACATGGTGGCCGGCCATCTTGTACTTCTGGGCATCATGGGTTTGATTACAACCGCAGCCACTGCCTCAACCGGCATGTGGGCCACAGTGACGGGAATCAGCGTCGTGAGCGCCACGCTGTTTAGCGTGCTGGAACTGTTTGTGGCGTTCTTACAAGCCTATATTTTCACGTTCCTTTCGGCTTTGTTTATCGGGGCATCCGTCCAGCACCACTAGAGTTCGAGTCGGCCACCACCACGATCCCGTTCAAACACCACGAAATGGCCGATCCTTCCGCCAGAATGGCAAAAAACTCGGAGTCCGAAAGCTACCCTTCAAAATCGCAATGGATTTCGTAGAACTTTGATCGTCCCTGTGATTCATCTCTGCTCACCCCTGCTTCCTGCTGCTTCAACTCAACTTTCCAACCTTTTTTCAGCTCGTCCAGAATCCGCTACAACTTTTTCGTTTTTTTGTTTCCAACCGTACCGGGGTTCGTCCCCGGGTCCTCGTTTTGCAAGGAGATTCATCCCATGAAAATTCGACCCATTGTTTCCGCTCGTATGTTCAGCACTTTGGCTGTCATCGTTGTCACGCTGGTCTGTGCCAACGTTGCCAGCGCTCAGGAGTCCTCCACCACCGGGCGTTCGCTCATCGACCTGACGCCGTTCTTTGGCGTTGGCCTCGCTGTGATCGGTGCTGCCATGGGAATTAGCAAACTGGCGGCCTCGGCCTACGAGAGTATGGCCCGTCAGCCGGAAGTCGCCGGTACGATTCAGACCGCCATGATTATCGCCGCGGCTTTGATCGAGGGCTTCACGTTCTACGCGCTGTTCATTTGCTCACAGAAATAACTTTGTTTTTCGGGCGGCTGTGGGGGGCGGTTTCAATGAGATTGAACCGCTTGCCTCACCGCTGCTGGCCTCGACATTTTTTTCAGTCATTCCTCAGGAGAACTGTCGTGAACCGCGTTTCTTCTCATCGCTTCGCTGCCACAGCGTGGCAGCTGGTCGTTGCAGGCATTGTCCTAGCGGGCATGGCTGTTGGGCTTGTAACCAGCCTGCCTTCTGTGGGCTTCGCAGCGGAAGGGCACGTAGAAGGCCATCATGTTGAAATCGGGCACAAACCACCGGCTGGCATGAAGGTGGCCGACTTTGAGAGCCCGGCTGAATTCCGCAGAGATTTGGCGATCTGGTCAGTGGCTGTATTCCTTCTGCTCTTGGCGTTGCTGACAAAGTTTGCATGGAAGCCGATCATGCAGGGGCTCGAGAAGCGAGAGCAGGGGATTGCTGACATGATTGCCACCACACAGGCAGCCAATGAGGACGCGCGCCAGATGCTCGCTTCCTACGAGCGACGGCTGGCAGTGGCTTCCGACGAGGTCCGAGGCATACTGGATGAGGCACGTCGCGATGCCGATATCACCCGTCAGACGATCATCGCCGAGGCTCGCAAAGCGGCGGAGGAGGAGCAGGCCCGAGCCAAGCACGCAATCGGCCTCGCTCGCGACGATGCGCTCTCGCAGATTGCCGAAAAGGCAGGTGATTTAGCAGTCGAGGTAGCAGGCAAGTTTCTCCGCGAGAAGCTGGGCAAAGACGATCACGCCCGGCTCGTGCGAGATTCAATCGCAAGCGTGGGTGCCAAGCCCAGCATGAACTGAATACGAACCACTTGACACTCAACACCCGAACACGCATACCCGACCAACGATGACTCCCCCCAGCCATTCAACCACCGCCGATGCCTCTCTAGGGCACACGCCCTCTGACAGCTCGCCCGGGGCCCTTAAGCTGGCTAGGGTCTATGCGCAGGCAATCGTCGAGGCGGCCGACAAAAAGCAATGCCGACGCGAAGTGCTGGCTGAACTCCGAGCAATTGTTCACGACGTGCTGCCGAAAGTGCCTGCCGCTCGCGCAGTCTTTGCCTCGCCGAGAGTCACTCCCGACGAAAAGGCTGCAATCATCGAGCGAATCTGTGGGGGAAAGGTGCTGCCCACGACACTCCACTCGCTCCACGTGCTGGCTCGTCATGGCCGGTTAGGCGTACTTACGGAAGTTGTTGCCGCCGCCGAACAACTCGCAAACGAACTCGAAGGCCACAAGGCAGCGACGTTCACAACGGCTCTGCCGCTTGACTCAGAAGAGCAGCGACGCGTCGTCGCTGAGATCGAGCAGGCACTCGGCGTGTCGCTGGCCCCCACGTTCATCGTCAATCCTGACATTCTCGGCGGACTCGTCGTTCGCATTGCAGACACCGTCTACGACCATTCCATCGCCACCAGCCTTGTTCGGCTTGGCGACCGCTTGAAGCAGAGGAGCATTTATGAAATTCAACACAGACGAGATCGCCTCGGTACTGCGTGAGGAAATTGACCGCTACGAATCGAGCATTGACGTCCGCGAAGTGGGGCGGGTGCTTGAAGTGGGCGACGGTATTGCACGCGTATGGGGCCTGTCCGGCGTGATGGCCGGCGAAATGGTGAAGTTTCCCAGCGGCGTGATCGGCCTAGCGTTCAACCTCGAAGAAAACTCCGTTGGCGTGATCATTCTAGGTGATTATCTGAAGGTCAAAGAGGGCGACGAGGTGCGCAGCACTGGCCAACTCTTGAGCGTGCCAGTGGGCGATGCCGTGATCGGCCGAGTGCTCGATCCGTTGGGTAATCCGCTTGACGGCAAGGGCCCTGTTGTGACCAGCGATCGCCGCCCCGTTGAAACGCTTGCTCCAGGCGTCGCCGAACGGGCGCCCGTGAGAGAACCCCTTCAGACGGGCATCAAGGCGATCGATGCAATGACGCCGATCGGACGCGGTCAGCGCGAACTGATCATCGGCGATCGCAAAACAGGCAAAACGGCGATCGGTATCGACGCGATCATCAATCAGAAGTCCAGCGGCGTGAAGTGCTTCTACGTGGCTGTCGGCCAGAAAGATTCATCCGTGGCCGTGGTCATCGACATTCTGCGTCGGCACGGCGCGATGGACTACACCACCGTGATCGTCTCCGGGGCCAGCACGCCTGCTCCGCTGCAATACATTGCCCCCTACTCAGGCACGGCGATGGCCGAATACTTTATGTACAAGGGGGAGCACGCATTAGTCGTGTACGACGATCTCTCCAAACAGGCGGTGGCCTACCGACAACTCTCGCTTTTGATGCGTCGTCCTCCGGGGCGTGAGGCATACCCCGGCGACGTGTTCTACGCCCATAGCCGACTGCTCGAGCGATCGTCCAAGCTATCGGCGGAGAAGGGGGGGGGGTCGCTCACCGCACT
>CAIRDU010000082.1 GCA_903877395.1 uncultured Planctomycetaceae bacterium | reverse complement strand
GTTGTAGACTATATCCGTGCTCTTGAATCGGGCAGACACATCCAGTTTGTCCACTGGGCTCCCGAATTCCGTACGAATTCTCACGAACAGCCCATTGATCGAATTATTGAGCAACCGATTGCCGCGCAACTCCGGACCGCTTCGGCCATTGCTGTCCTCGAAGCTATTGGGGTCTGCTGATATCGCAGCACCAGAGCTTTTGGTGATCGTGTTGAAGGCCAGCGTTGGCCGTGTGCTCTCCAGCTGAATCGGCGAGACAACCTGCAACTGCGAATCAACCAACACCTGCCCACCGCCGTAGCTGATCTGCGATTGGTTGATGGAATTCAAAAATACCTTCTTCGTTGCCGAATCGGAATTGCTCCGCAGGGCGATACCGCCCCACTGGCCGCCCGTTGCTGCAGGGCCAATGCCATCGGAATTGCCCCCAACCGTGTCGTCGTGATAGGAGGTAAAGAGCACATTGTTGGTCGGAGTGCCCAGCACTTGGAGGGCTGCTCCAGCCCGCGATACCAGCGGTGACGAACTGCCGACATCAATCACCGCTGCCCGCAACTTCAGCACCGCTCCCTCGTCGATCATGACTGTCACGCCAGCGGGTACATTGAACGTGCCTCCGTCGGAGAGCGTCCTTCCAGCCAGATCGGTGCCGATGAGATACGGCAGCGATGTGCCCCCCGAGCCGGCAGCATTTCCAACGATTCGGATAAGGCGTGTCGTAGGCACAACGGCGGCAAGGGCCGCCTGAACTGTTTTATAAGGCTTGGCAACCGTGCCATCTGCACCGACGGCCGTGGCAGCCGCTTTATCCACAAAGAGCGTGTTGACGACCGAACCTGTATTGAACCAAAAACGAAACGCCCCACCTGCCTTCCCGTCCCGATCCCCGTCCAGCAGTGTGCCGGAGGTGTCCGCAATCGTGTTGGCCGCTGTTGCTGTTGGTACAAAACCCAGCTTTAACTGGTAATCACCGTCGCTGCGTCCACCGTACCCCGAGTCGCTCACCTCGGGATTGATTGCAGTGTTGCCGGTGCTTGTGACTGCGATGTAATACGTGCCGGTGTCTAACTGGAGACCGATGAACGAATCACGGCCGTCATAATTATCGTTGCGGGCGACGATCTCGCGGACGGTCTTGCCAGTGCTGTCCACCGTTTCGCGGTAGAGCGTAAGCACGGTGTCAAGCGTGCTTCCGTTAAGGACCGGTTGCCCGGGACGGGCAACCACGGTTTCGGCCGAGAGGATGCCAGGGGCAGGGAGACTGAACTTAAAAACGTCGATATCGGAGCTCGACTTCGGAAAGAGCTGCAAGAGATGTTCAACGTCGTAATCACCTGGGAAAACCGCCTCGCCTGGGAGTGCACGGCCCATGATGGAAGGCAGGTCGTAGGAGTGCTCAAGCCCAATGGAATGGCCGATCTCATGCATGGCTACTTTGAACCACTCTCCACCGTACTCGCTGGACCCCCAATTCATTGAAGAGTTCATGATTGCTTTCCCCGACCCCGCCAATCCTCCGACCGCTGTCGGAGACATCAGCGGATCAATCGCTCGCACATCGCCCGTGACCACTGTTATGCCGAGGTTGGCCGTCTCTACACACCGCATTCCTGTAGAAAGACTAAAGAGCTCAAACACCTCTCTTGCACGCAGTTTCTGCGCCTCGGTGATGGCATTGTGCAGAGTGTTGCCTTGGGGATCGACCCCGTAAACGTCCTGAAAGTTATACTCAATCAACACTATGGCAGCTGCTTGAACCGGCAATGCGCTTCCCCCATGGTCGCCGCTATCCACCGGCGTGTCGCGATGACCGGGTTCATCGCGGGCCCCAGCCGGCCCCGGAAAATCTAGGCCCCCGGTTGGCGATGGCACTTGAGACCGCACATTGATTGTGCCGTTGACAGTCGCGCCTGCGGCGCCGAGGGCGCCCAAATCGCGAGAGGCTAGGAAGCTAGAGTTTTCGTCGGTATGGGTGCTATCGATTTCGTTGATAGCCGCCGCTGGCGCGGTTGCTACATCTCCGCCGATCTGGAGTCGATACAGCTTGTTGTCGGCGATCGCCCCAGGGGCAAATGTGAGCACCGCCTTGCCCGAGGCGGCATCGTACGCCACGACCGTTGGGGTTACAGCCAACCCCACATCTCCACCAGTAGCGGGATCTGTTTCCAACAGCCGATAGAACGCCGGCGTTTCGGCGGAAGCCTTCGCGAGTGGATCGTTGCTATTGAAATAGACGACGACCGAGTTTTTGTCTTGTACGAGCGAGCCTGCAACCCGCGAGATGGGCTGCGGCACCACCGAAACAACCTGCGATCCTAAATCCAGCCGCATATCCAGAGTGAACGAACTGCCGTTGCGGAACGATTCTCCCGCGGTCGTCTTGACGCTCCCACCGATCTTGATCCGGTAGGAGTCGTCGGGCAACGTCTCGGCAAAGCGGATCACGACATCGTTTTGGTTCGGCAGATCGCCGACAGTGATGCTACCAGGCACAACGGACACATCGGTTTTGGTTCCCGCAGTACCGAAGCCGTCCCCGGCTCCGCCGCTTCGCACAACGGTGATACCGCCGAGCGTGCTGGCGTCGATTGTCGCACCCGGGCTCAATCGCAATGTGATCTGCGATGGACATTCAAAGAGCGTGGGCGGCACACCAGATACGTAGAACGGAGTATCGTTCCCCGTATAAGCGGCCATAAAGTCAAATGCCATCACGCGCCGCTCTTCAAGGTGCTCCACATGATGGCCGGCTTGCTGCTGGCTAGGCCGACGACGCAACCGACGCCCGAACGCTCGGCCGTGAAGGTGAGACCCACGTCGGACAAAAAGCTTTGCGACCGATGTCAACCAGGAATTCCGCATAGCGGCACTTTCAAAAAGACGACAGGGAAATAAAAGAGAACTGCGTTACGTTACGAGCCCACCGATTGTTTGATTGTGCGATAGAAGACGGCCCAAGGACTCACATCCAACCTATCGGCAGTATCCCGTCCACGACAGCCAAACAACCTGAGCCAATCGGCAGAGTCAATGGAAGGAAGTTCGATCAACCCGCAATCAAGTATTCAATTGGTTGGCCGAGTTCCGGCTTTTTTGGTCAACGATGAGGCTATCATTGCCTTTTGGACAGTGCAACGAATGGGTACCGACGATGTTAAATCGGCCTCAATTCGTGGATCGGCAGGACTTTTCGGGACGTAAGGCCTGCGTGAAATAGGCTGCTCAAGAGGCATGCCAGCCCTCCTACCCTGCCGATTCCACCACTTCGCTCCCGCCAGCCGTTGCCCGGCTGAACAGAATGTTGAGCGTGCGGAGAAACGTGTGCAGGCCAGCATCCTGAATCGGCAGGATATGGGCCGGGTGCCCCGACTCGTTGTGATGCGAATGCCAGAGGCCCGGCGGCGTTACAAACACCGAATGCGGCTTCCAGTCAAACCGCTTCCCATCCTTGATCCGACCGCCGTGTTTGGGATCGGGATCCAGGCTCTTGCCCACCAGCGTGTAGCACCCAGGCTTGGCGTCCACCACCAGATCCACTGCCACGGATTGGTGCCGATGCGGTGCCTGATTGGCACCCACGGGCAACAGGCCAAACATCGCCCAGATGACGTGTGTGATCGTCATCGTCTGAGGAAAGAGTCGGTTGCCTAGGAGCACGCTGATTCGGTTGGCTGTCGCGCTCTTGGGATCGTGCACAATCGCTGCGAGCGCCTCCAGAATCGCCGCACGCGAATAGAGCGTGGGAGCAAACTGCTGACGCGTGGCTTCCACGCCCAGATACCGCAGCAACGGCTCGTCGTGTACCCAATAGATTGCCGCATCATCCACCGCCACGTGCGTGGCGCGGCTCTGCGCAGGCAGCGTAAAAAGATCGCCCGCCTGCCAAGGGATCTGGGTATTCGCCACGCAGGTTGTGCCGCTGCCTCGCATCACAAAGAATAGCTGGCTCGTGGCGTTGGCCTCAGTGATGATGGCTTCGCTGGGTCGGATATGCACAAAGTTTGCGCAGAGGCCGGGGCTCGTGGCCGGGCCGGCGCACCCTAATAGACCGCTATTGTCCAGCGGCAGCGTGCGAGTGATCCCCTGCTCGTGCAGGTCGGCTTCCCATTGCACCGCTGGAATCGCGCCCACCGATCCGTCGGCTACGGGATTCGACGCATAGCGATAGTCGTGAAACCTCGCGGATTCGGCAAGCCGTTGGGCATGCGAATGTTCGTGAGCAGGCTGCATCATCGGTTGGACCTCCACTAGAATCCTCGTTGCAATACTTTCCGCCAACCACGGCTGCCGTCTTGCAGGTCAGCGGCCTGAACCAGCGGTGAGAGCGTGTGTCTTACTTCATATCGGCGGGCTTGAGGCCTTTTTGTGCGCCGTTGAAACCAAACGGCGTTGGCACAAACGTGCCAACCACATCGACGACGGACTTCTCTGAAATGTTCTTCTCCAGACCGACTGCCCACGCGCAGGCATTCACGAGCATCCGCCGAACGCCTTCGCTTGCCATGTCGGTCGAAGAGCCCATCGTCGTTGTAAACACGCGGCCACGCGGGCCGCCTTCCACTCCGTAGGTTTTCACCCAAGCCACGGGCATCATTGGGGCGTTCTTTTTCGCATCGTTGCCATCGACAGGCTTTGAGTCGGCCGTCATACCTTCAAGCACTTGCCCCATCACAAGCGGCTGCGAATCCCCCGGCAGCGGCAATCGCACTCCGTACACGTCCGTCGGCCCCCAGATGTCGCCGTCGTGGATGCCTCGCAGAATCGGATGGTCTTTGGCCTCGGAGGCAATGAGGCCGCGGGTGCTCTCCTGGCCGTGGTGGCCGTGATGGCTGATCCATTTTTCGCCCAGCACGAATCGGCCGAAGCCGTCGACCCATTCTTTTTTCTCGCCGTTGTAGTTGTTGCCGTAGTGTGCATAGGCACGCTCCTTTGGAATATTGAAGGCGTGCGTGGCCGTTCGCATGCCGACGACGGGCTTGGCGGCCCGCAGGTAGTCGTCTATCTCTTTCATCTGCTCGTCGGGCAGGTTGCGAAAGCGGGTGGCAATCACGACCAGATCGGCCTTTTGCAGCGATTTGAGGCCTGGAATATTGTCTGTCTTGTTGGGGCTGATCTCGCCGGTGGCCGGGTCGATCGCATAGAGCACCGTGCAGGTGAACCCGTGATGCTTCGCCAAAATCTTGGCCAGTTGGGTGAGGGCCTCCTCGCTGCGGTATTCCTCATCGCCGCTGAGAAGCACCACGTGCTTGCCCTTGCCCAATCCCTCGCCGCCTTCAACCACCAGCCATGGGTCTGCGGCACAGGCCGATGCCAGAGATAGGCACACAAGGAGGCAGGCAGCCGAAAGATTCAAGACCGTTTTGAGCATTGGCGGCATTTTGTTCATGACAATGTCCTTGTATCGATTGTGGGATCCGGCATCCCTCTGTGCGCCAAGCTGCGTGCGCCAACAAGGCCCGCGAGGCCGATCCCGACAGGATACCCGCTGCGAAATACAGATGCACCTGTGGGCACACAGCCCACGGTCCCCGTGCACGTGCCAAGGGCCAGACAGCGGCCGAGGAACCTGAAAAAAGCCATTGTGCGTGCCGCGAGGCATCCCAGCTTCACATTTTTCTGTTTTCGGCCTGAAACGTAAGGTAAGGTAGAGGGCTCCACGTGCTTTGCTCCGACCACGGATCCCACATCAATGCCACAACGCTCACAGTTTCCAGATTTTCCGCAATTTCCAGGGCTGCCACCGATGCCTAACGGTTGGAAGCTATCCACTGTGCTGGCCGGTGGGATCGCACTGTTGGCCGTCGCTGGCCTGTCTCGCGGCGTCTATACCGTTGGCCCGGAAAGTGTCGGCGTGATTCAGCGGTTTGGCCGGTCGATCGGCACCGTCGACCCAGGCTTGCGATTCAAGCTCCCCTTCGGCATCGATCAAGTCACGATCCTCCCGGTCAAGCGGCAACTGAAACTGGAGTTTGGATTTGGCTCTGCAGGTGGCTCCAACCCAGACCAGGTGTCGAACGAACAATCAAAAGAAAGCGACATGGTGACGGGCGATCTGAATGCTGCCCACGTGGAATGGGTTGTGCAGTACGAGATCAGCAATCCCGAAGAGTATCTCTTTAACAACCGGGAGCCCGGCCCGACGCTTCGAGACCTTTCCGAAAATGTCATGCGAGAGGTGGTGGGCGATCGCACCGTCGACGAAGTGCTTACCGTCGGGCGACAGGGGATTGAAAACGAGGCGATCACAAAGCTCACGTCGCTTGTGCAAGAGCTGAAGATGGGCATCCGCGTGCAGCAGGTGCAGCTCAAAAACGTGCATCCACCCACGGCCGTGCAGCGATCGTTCGAAGAGGTGAATCGGGCACAGCAAGAGCGGGAGCAGATGATCAATCAGGCCAATGGCGAATACAATAAAGTTGTGCCGAGGGCCAGCGGCGAAGCCCAGAAAAAAATCAGCGAGGCCGAAGGCTACGCACTCAAGCGAGTCAACGAGGCCGAGGGAGATGTGGCCCGGTTTAAGGCGTTGCTGGAGCAGTACGAAAAAGCCCCCGAAGTGACGCGGCAGCGACTCTATCTCGAAACGCTCTCCGAGGTCATCCCGCAACTCGGCAGCAAGATCATCTTGGATGCAAGTGCCAAGCAATTCCTGCCGCTCATGAACGTCCAGCAGTTTGAACCCAAACCACCCGTCCAGAAATAAGCCCCACACCCTCGCCACCAACCCCACAATCCAAAGCCCATGAGCCAATTCCCTATCAACCATCCGGCCTTGCAACTGGCCCGCCGCCTGACTGACGCAATGCTTTCGCCGCTCGGCGGCATGCTTGCCGTTCTGGCAGGGATCGTGATTCTGGGAAGCGCCTACACCGTCGACCAAACCGAGCAGGTGGTCCTCACCCAGTTTGGACGGCCGGTGGGCGTCCCAATCAATTCGATCGACTCCCCCTACGGCGCTGGCCTGCACTTCAAAACGCCGCTCATTCAAAAAGTAAGCCGCTTCGACAAACGGATTCTCGAGTGGGACGGCAGCCCGAGTGAAATGACAACCCGCGACAAACTCTACGTTGTCGTCGACACGTTTGCCCGATGGAGAATTGCCGACCCACTGAAATACTTTCAAAGCCTGCGAGATGAGCGAAGCGCTTTGTCTCGCCTCGATGACATCATCGGCAGCGAAACGCGCAATGTCATCGCTCGTCACGATCTAATCGAAGTCGT
>CAIRDU010000081.1 GCA_903877395.1 uncultured Planctomycetaceae bacterium | reverse complement strand
TTCGCTCTGACGTTGTGCCTCACCATCCTCACCGCAGCGACGTCGGGCAGCAGTTCGGGATCGTGTCCCGCAAGATTCGCTCGGTGAAGGTGAAGGGCGTCGCGATGGCGATCCCGGCGGCGAACGCGAACACCCCGATCGGCGACGCGACCAATTTCGTGATCTGCGTCATCTCGGTCTGACACGACCGGATCGGCCAGCGTCGAACCGACGGCGTCGCGGCTTGACCGCGGCGGCAGCACGCGGTCAAATTTCCGGCATGAGCACACTTCTTTCAGTTCCACGCGTTTCGCTCCGCCGTGCCGTCGCCCTGACCATCGCCGTGGCTGCCTGCTGCTTGCCGACGGCTGCGGCAGCGGCCACACCCGACGCCGTCGTCACCGCCGTCGCGATCTCCCGCGACGGCGACCGCGTGCCCGAGCTGCTCGAGACGATCGTCGCCCGCAGGATCGCGGACCGCTGCCCCGCCAAGGTCGATGGCAGCGGGTCGTCCGCGTTCACGCTGATCCTCGCCGATGACCCCACGATCGGCGGCGAGGGGTATCGGATCGAGGATGTGGGGCCCGGCCGGGTGCGGATCGCGGGTGACGGACCGTCGGGGGTGACGGCCGGTGCGGGCAGGTTTCTCCGCGACTCGCGGTATGGCCCCGATGGCTTCCGACCGGGCCGCTGGCGGGGTACCAGCCGCCCGAGCAAGCCGTTCCGAGGCATGTATTTCGCGAGCCACTTTCACAACTACTACCACGACGCGCCGATCCCCGAGATCGAGCGGTACGTGGAGGACCTGGCACTGTGGGGATTCAACACGCTGACCGTCTGGTTCGACATGCACCACTTCAACGGCATGGCCGATCCGCGGGCGCAGGAGATGGTGAAGCGGCTTTGCGGGCTGCTCGGGGCGGCGAAGCGGGTCGGCATGCGGACGTCGCTGTCCATGCTGGGCAACGAAGCGTATGCCGATAGCCCGCGCGAGCTCCGAGCGGACGTAACGGGCCTGTGGGCCTTCGGGGTGGAGCTCTGTGCCTCGAAGCCAGCCGCCGTTGAACGCATGCTCGGCTGGTTTGACGAGACGTTCGCGGCATTCGCTGCCGTGCAGCCCGACTACCTCACGATCGGCCCCTACGACCAAGGCGGCTGCGTCTGCGAGGGCTGCCGGCCGTGGGGCGGCAACGGCTTCCTGAAGATGAGCCGCGCGATCGCGCCGGTGTTCCGCCGCCACTCTCCCGATGGCAAGATCATCCTGGCGACGTGGCTGTTCGACTTCGACCGGCACGTGCACAAGGGCGACTGGGACGGGCTCGTGCGGGCACTCGACAAGGAGCCGCCGTGGTTCGACATGATCCTAGCCGGCACACACAACGGACGGCTGTCCGACTACCTGCAGAAGCATCCCGTCCCGGGGGGTCTTCCGCTGATCGGCTTTCCCGAGATCAGCATGCGGGGCATGACGCCGTGGGGCGGTTTCGGGGCGAATCCCGAGCCGGCGCACCTGCAGGGCGTGTGGAAGGAGTGGGGCCCCCGCGTTGTGGGCGGGTTCCCGTATTCCGAGGGCATCTACGAGGACATCAACAAGGCGATTGTGTCGCAGTTCTACTGGAGCGATCGACCGGCGGAGGAGACGATCCGCGAATACGTCGCCTACGAGTACGCCCCGTCGGCGGTCGAGCCAGTCCTGGAGGCGATTCGCCTGCTGGAGGCGAACCAGGAGCGCAGCTGGAAGGGGGGCGACTTCACTCTGCCGCGAACGTCACTGGTGATGAGCAAGGATCACGGCGCCGCCAGGGCGCGGAAGCTGCTCGAGGAGGCCGAGGCCGGCCTGCCGGCGGCGGTGCGGTCGAGCTGGCGGTGGAGGGTGCTGATGCTTCGCGGGCTCATCGACGACGCGCTCTTCGCGGCCGACGGGGTGCCGACCGCGGCCACGGATCCGTTGTTCGCGGAGCTGATCCGGCTCCACCACGCGGAAAACGCCGAGCCCGACGTCCGCCCGCCCACCCGCAACCCGCAGTGACTCACCGGCGGTTCGCACATCTGCATCCCGAGCAGGGGGGAAGGCGGTGCCGCTGGAGGTGATGAAGTGCTAGGAATCCGTGTTCAGCGACCGTGTCCACCAGCGACCGGAGGCCCGCTGGTTTGACTTCAGCCACGCGATGCCCTTTCGGAGTCGATCGTCGTCCGCGGGGGCTCCGGCTTCTCGCAGCACGACAATTGCCAGCCCGGTCATGTGCCCATCGCTCGGAGGATTCGTGAATTCCGGCTTGGATGTACAGCTTTTCGGCCCGATTGCCGGCGACCCACTCCCCAGGCGCGGGGGGGGGGGCATCAACCAGCCCGCGAAGCCGTGGGCTATGGACCGACGCAAAGGCGATGCCACCGTGGGAGTGGTGGGCCAGGGAGCATGAGCGCAAGGCGATGGCGGTGCCGTTTGGGCGATAGAGCCCGCAGGGG
>CAIRDU010000080.1 GCA_903877395.1 uncultured Planctomycetaceae bacterium | reverse complement strand
GGCGTGTACGATGGAAAAGTTGTCCTCCCCACAGCCCCCTCCCTCATCGCGTTGAACAAACACACCGGACAGCTTGCTGCCCGGGATGACGGCCACATCAGTGCTGATGTCTTTCACGGCCAGTGGTCGTCTCCGACGCTGGTCCGGCTTGGCGACACATCGAGAATTATCTACGGCGCCGGCGACGGTGCTTGCTATGCATTCGAACCGGTTGTGACGGCAATACCCCCCCCCTTGGATTCGGAACGAAACGTCGCCACGCTCAACGAACTGTGGCACTTCGACTGCAATCCCCCAGGCTATCGCGAGCGGGGCGGCGCACCGATCGACTACTGGGCACTTGTCCGAGGCGGTTCGAAAGATGTCGATGCCGACGGTTGGCTTGTGAGCCCCAGCGAAGTGATCGCATCGCCGGTGATCGCCGACGGTAGAGTCTACGTGTCAATTGGCCAAGATCCGCTTCATGGTAGCGGCCGCGGCTCGCTGTCATGCATTGATCCAGCGGGTCAGGGCGACATCTCGAATGTTGGCTGCGTGTGGCGGTATCAGTCAATCGGCCGCTCCCTTTCGACGGTTGCCGTCGCCGATGGATATGTCTACGCGGCCGAGTTATTTGGGAAAATCCATTGCCTCGACGCCGACAACGGCCGACTCAACTGGGTGCATGACACCAACGAGGAAATCTGGTCGTCAACATTTGTTGCCGATGGTAAGGTCTATGTGGGCACCCGTCGCGGACTCACTATTTTAGCCGCTGGCCCCAAGAAGCGCCATCTCGCGGATATTCGACTGGGATCTGAATCCTGCTCTGCGCCGACGGCCGCCAACGGCGTGCTCTATGTGGCATCACAGAAGCACCTCTGGGCCGTAGAAGAACAAGGCGAGTTACCCTAAGCAAATCGTCGTCAGCCTGAGACTGGCTCGAGGCCTCGAAGCGTGCCGGTCGATGTGGCAAAGTGGTCGGTCTGGATGTTCATTCGCTGCAGGATGCTAACGAACACATTTGCTAGGGGCTGATTATTCCTCGCGTCAAATGCCAGATGTCCGGCATGCTTGAAAGCCCCTCCCGCAAGCAGCACCGGTAGATTTGTGTTGGAGTGAGCATTGGCATTACCCATGCAGGAACCGTAGAGTACCATCGTGCGATCTAGGAGCGCACGGCCGCCCTCTTTGACTGCGTCGAGCCCGGCGAGGAGTTCGGCCAGCGCCGTAAATTGCATTTCCTCGACGCTGCGCAGTTCCTCGATCATCTCCGGGCGGTTGCCGTGATGCGTGAGGGAGTGGGTTTCGTGCGCAACGCCTGGTGCCCGTGGCACCCACATCGCCGGATTGACAAAAAGCGTAATAAGCCGTGTCGAATCGGATTCAAACGCCAGCCGAATCATCTGCGACATCAACCGCATCAGCGTAAAGAGTTCTTGGTCGGGCACTTCTGGCGGGGGCGGTGACTTAGGTCGCGGTTTCTTACGGCGTTCCCAGACCTCTGCCTGCTGCATCCGCTGTTCCAGTTCGCGGACGGATGTAAAATACTGTTCCAATCGTTCTCTATCGCGGACGCTCATCGTGCGATCCAACCGCTTGGCCCCAAAAGCAACGAAATCGAGCACACTGCGGCCCGTACGCAGCGACTCCACACGATCAAGTGTTTCATGAGGGTTTCCCTGGAGAAACATTTGGCGGTAGAGCCTAGCCGGACTCCGTTCACCAGGAATGAGCACGCCGTTGCGGGTGTACGAGAGGCTGGGCGTGCCGTGGGCCGCTACAGTGAGCGCAAGCGATGGGAATCGCGTTGCTGCGCCAATTGACTCAGCTGCCATCTGGTCGAGCGAGATTGTGTTCCTAAAACTGCCGCTGGCCGGATGGGCTGCTGCCGTTAGAAACGAGACATCGGCAGAGTGCCCACCATCGACTAGCGGATGCGAGACCCCAGAAAAAACAGTCAACCGATCCCGAAACGGCTCCAAGTGGCGCAGATACGCCGATGGCTCGTAGGCCCGTCCCACCGTAGTCGGAAAAAAATACTGCGGCAAAAGTCCCATCGTCGTTTCGATAGCCAGCAGCCTGTGCGGCGGCGTATCGGCCTGCTCGCGAGCCGCGGCCACACCTCGCCCCCGACCCGCAAGACACTCCAACCACGGCAGAGCGAGGGCCACGCCGGCTCCTCGCAGAACCGATCGCCGCG
>CAIRDU010000079.1 GCA_903877395.1 uncultured Planctomycetaceae bacterium | reverse complement strand
GGTTCAGGAAGCACGCTGATTCTCTGGTCAACAGTGCTATTGCTTCCCCCCAAGGATGTGTTAAAAGGAGCAGCGACTTCTTTGGGGAGTCGTAGAGCGATTGTAAAATTGCACCGATGCTGGCACATTCGGGGAGGCTATACCTGTGAATCTCTGTCGATGTTCTGCTATTTTATCCGTCGCTGGCATTCCGCATCACCACGATACGCAGGAAGAGGTGATACGGATGCTGTTCATCACGACTCGGTATCGCAATACGCGAGGCGAGAAACTACTCGTGATGAGCCTCGCGGTATCTACC
Organism: uncultured Planctomycetaceae bacterium; assembly: GCA_903877395.1. Taxonomy (GTDB): domain Bacteria; phylum Planctomycetota; class Planctomycetia; order Pirellulales; family UBA1268; genus BAIKAL-G1-2R. The sequence continues at coordinate 5,396 of CAIRDU010000079.1, read as the reverse complement.
GACGGATGCCACTATCGCCTGTGGATCCCGCAACCCTTCGGGGCCGACAGACACAGCACTGCGACGCACATGTCACTGCGTCAACTGCCGGGTGAGTCGTTGCTTTTTCGAGTGGAACGCGACGCAGAATCTTGGGGCGTGCGGATGCTCTGCGAAATGCCTTGTGGAAACAGTGAGTTTGTATCGCACAATTTAGAAACAACGATTCGTTGCCTCATTGCAGCGAGTGAGACGTGGGCAACTGCCATTCGCGGCCATGAAAAGGTAGCGGATTGACTGCCTTTGAGCCAACCCCCACTATTCGCTCCAGATCTTTGTCCATCCGATGACCAAGCGTGCCGAACCGCCTGCCACGCTACCGAGCCATGAAGTTGACTGGGCTGAGCGACAGCCTGTAGCTCGCAGCATTTGTCTGTGTACTTCAATGGGGATCGACAGAGCGCGGATGCCTGACCATTGTGCGAGGGCCGCTCCTCACGGCCGCAGATTCATGATTGGCACAATCGCTTAATGACTCGCAATTTCTCGAGGCACGAACAATTCCTTCGTATCTTCACTCTGCTTGAAATCCTTTCTGACGCACGCGTCCCGATCGCGGATAGGACACTCGTTGCCCAGCTCAAGGAACGGCTCGGGCTTTCCGGCCTTTCAACGAGAACACTGCGGAGAGACTGTGAGTTTCTCACAGCCTGTGGCTATCCAATCGACCACAGTCCTTTGACCGATGGTAGGCAATTGGGTTGGCAACTGAGCAAGGATCTTGCGTCGGTCAGGAAACTTCCATCGGAAACCTTGACGCTTCTTGAACTCGTAGCCTTTATGCTCGGCCACGATCTGTTGAGGCCCTATGAGGGTACGATTCTCTGGACTGGAATCACGTCGCTGCGGCACAAGCTTTTGCGAAACGCGCCCCCAGCACTGCTCCAGCAGTTGGAGGAATCGAAGCGAGTGTTCCATGTTCAGCCTCCCAATCCAAATGGCTATGCCTTACGACCGCGCCTCATCGCCGCGATCAGCACCGCCATTACGGACTATCGCGAGATCGATCTCACAACATGCGCAAAAGCCAACCAACCTACGATCACTCATCGTCTCCAACCCAACCGGCTTGTGATGTCGTATCCTGTCGTGCAATTGCTGGCGTTTGACGCCACTCCATCTGGCAACGAATCACCACTCTGGATCGATCTGGACGAGATTGAGAGAGTCAAGACGCTCGATACAACCTTCGTTCCACGCTCGATTGATGTAGACGCACTTCTTGCAAGTCGTTCGTGAGCCCTCGCCCAACTCCGTGCGTTAACGCCTGGGGATGAGTCCGAGATCCAGCCCAAACACAAAGAGCATCAGGGACAGGATCAAAGCCAGTCCCACATAGGAGAGCACGGCTACCACCCCTTCGCTGGGCGGCTTTCCCCGCACCCATTCGTAGGCCAGAAAAATCATGTGCCCGCCGTCCAGAACCGGGATGGGCAGAAAATTCACAACCGCCAGGTTCGCGCTGAGCATGGTCAGAAACAGGAGCAATCGTCCAAACCCTTCTTCGGCCGACTTCCCAGCCTGCTTGGCAATCTCGATAGGCCCACCCAAGAGCCTCGGACTGATCTGGTTGCTTGTGAGCTTGCGAAGAAACCGATAGACGAGCGAGAGATCGCTCAACGCCTTCTTGCTGCCTTGCTGAATCGCTTCTGTGAATGATGCCGCACGCACGAGCCTGTAGACCGGCTCAAAGATAAGCCCGCGGTCAATCACAAACTGTCCCGCCGATGCAACGGGAGCGATCTCAACCTCACGCTGGGTGCCAGCGGCCGCCTGGATCGTCAGACGCAGCGAAGTACCGGCTGGTACCTGCTGGAGCGCCGCTTGAACATACGGCCAGCTGGGCGATTTGTCGGAGATAAGAAGGCCCTCGTCTGCCGGAGGCTGTGTGGCATCAGCCACTGGCTGGGGTTCCACAAATCGCACCCGCACCACCCGCTCCCCAACCCGAATCCCGGCCTGCTCTGCTGGACTACCGTCAGCGACAGCCGCCACCAATGCATCCACACCCACTGCCACGCCGATGGCCGACACGGCGACGGGGCTGGATGGCCAACGAGATTCCTCCATCCAGGTCACCTCGCGAGGCTCCACTTCCACATCAATGTTTTCTGCGTCCGCGCGGGCCAGCGCGAGCGTGGTTGGCTTACCAACAAGGCCTCGCAGCCGCTCGTCGATTGCGAATGGATCGCCCACTGGTCGACCATTGATCGCCAGAATTTTGTCGCCCGGCACCAGGCCGCTGGCTGCTGCCGGCGAATCGGCTTGCACGGCCTTAACGGCCATTGCCGTCATCGTTATGCCAGTCGATCGCATCGCCTGTGGCGGCAATACAATCGACACTGTTTCACGTGTGGTCACTGCAGGCTTTGCGTTCGTCGGCTGGGGCTGCTCGCCCAACGCACCATCGCTCCTCGCCCGCTCGACAGATAATGTCACTGCCTTCTCGGGATGACGCGACAGCTCTGCAATCAGCTCGGCATACGTTTTCACTGGCCGACCATCCACCTGGCGAATCGTGTCGCCCGGCATCAGCGACGGCTGTGCCAAGCCTGCGCTCCCAGGCAGACCGTTGGCAAAGTCGTTCGGGAGCGTCAGCGAGAACGGGCTCGTGACCCCCACGGTGGGCACACCCAGATCCGTGTCAGGGTGGAGCGTGAGCGTGCGGGTCGAGTCGTCAACGGGCCGGTGAATCGTAAACTCCACTCCATCGGCTAGGTTGCCGAGTGTCACGCCTTTTTGCAGATCCGAAAAAATCGGGTTTTGGATCGTGCCGATCGCCTGAATCTCGTCGCCGCTACGGAGGCCCGCTCGCCACGCAGCTCCGCCTGGCCGCACGCTGGATACCTCACAGGTCAACTCCTTCACGCCCAGCCCAAACGCCCACGACGCCATCAGCACGGCGAAGATCACATTCATGATCACGCCGGCCGAAATAATGGCCATGCGTTTAGGCACGCTCTGCGCAGGGTAGCTGCGAGGATCCCACGCCGGATGCTTGCCAGCAACGGGCTCTGGTGGCAAATCCCCCGAGCTGAGAATTTCTCTGGCACGCTGGGCCTCAGTGACTGCGGCGGCTGGGTTGTCGTCTTGGCCAAGCATCTTGACGTACCCGCCCAGCGGTAACGCCCCGATGCCGTATTCTGTTTCACCCCACTTGAAGCTGAGCAGTTTCAAGCCGCCCACATCGAAGCCGAGAAAAAACTTCTCGCACTTCACACCGCAGGCCTTGGCCACGAGAAAGTGACCCAGTTCGTGGACAAAAATCACGAAGCCGAGGCCGCCAGCCACCTGCAAAATCACCCACCAACTCATCGGCTGAACGATCCACTCCAGCCATGACGTTGCCGCAAGTGGCGCCACGGGCATCACAGAAAACATCATACACACGCCCACTGAACAACCTCCTGTCGGGCCCATCCATCCAACCGACGAACGTCGTCGAGCGAAGGATCGGGCTGAAATGGGTGCTCATTGAGCACCCTCGCACACACTTCCGCAATGTCGGTAAACCGCAACTGGCCGTCCAAAAATCCTTGCACAGCCGCTTCGTTGGCCGCGTTGAGCACGGCGCCGCACGTGCCGCCGCGTGCCGCCGCTTCATATCCCAATCGCACCGCTGGAAATCGTACGGGATCGGGGGGCTCAAAGTCCAAGCGAGTTGCCGTGGAAAAGTCGAACCGCCTCGCCACGCCTTCGAATCGCTGCGGATAGGAAAGCGCGTATTGGATGGGCAACTTCATGTCCGGTGGGCTCAACTGCGCCACCACAGAGCCATCCACAAATTCCACCATTGAATGCACGATCGATTGTGGATGCACCAGCACGCCGAGCTTTTCTGCCGGCACGCCAAACAGCCACCTCGCCTCAATCAACTCGAGGGCCTTATTCATCATCGTAGCCGAATCGATCGTGATTTTTGGGCCCATCGACCATGTCGGATGTTTGAGCGCTTCCTGCGACGTCACGCTGGCAAGCGATTCCCGCGAACGCTCACGAAACGGGCCGCCGCTTGCTGTCAGGACGATTCTCGCCACCTCGGCTGGCATGCCTGCTCGAAGCGCCTGATGGATCGCCGAGTGCTCGCTGTCCACCGGCACGATGGTTCCCCCGCATCGCTCGGCCAGCCGCATCACAAGCGGGCCGGCCATCACGAGCGTTTCTTTGTTGGCCAGCGCCACAGTCTTGCCTGCCTCCAAGGCCGCCCACGTGCTCCTCAGCCCGGCGGCCCCTACGATCGCCGAAACGACGCGATCCACTTCGGGTGATTGCACGAGATCGTCGAGGGCTTCGGGGCCGACGGCCAGTCTGGTGCCCACAGGCAAGTCGCTAGCAGACATCTCCGAGGCGGCTGTCGAATCCACGACAACCACCCATGCGGGGCGGCAAGCGTGCGCCTGTTGGATAAGTGCTTGCGTGCTGCGATTTGCCGCCAAGAGAAAAGGCACAAAACGGCCCTGCGAGGCCGCAATCACCTCAAGTGTGTTCACGCCCACGCTGCCGGTTGAACCCAGAACGGCGATGCGCAGGCACCCACTTGGGGAGGGCGGAGCCGGCTCCGCACTGCGGTGGGATAAGGGCATGGTGTGAGTCAGCGTGGAAAAGGGAGGCTCTCTACTTTAGAAGTGTAGGATCTTCCAACGCACCCTGCCACTTCCCGGTGGCAGACACGCAGAACTGACCTACCCCCCTTCAACGAGACCACTTCCAGTGAGAGAATCTGGCGGTGTTCACAATCAAAGAAGGGCATTCGATGTCACGAGGAAAGAAAGAGCTGGCAGAGCAGGTCGTCCCCAAGCCGCGTAAGACTGAGGTAGAATTTGCCAGAGGAAAGACGGTCGCTGACGTTACGAAACAAAGATACCGTTGACACTCTCTTGGAGGCCGAAGGTGCTCATCGAGCAGTGGCGACATGCTCACAACACCCTCTGACCAAACAGTTCACGAAGGTCTCAGCCCCAGGCTCCAGAGGCTCGCCACCCGTGGCATGACTTCCCTACCATAGAAACTGGCTCCATCCATGCCATGCGGGCAGGTCACATGCCACAAAGACAAGCACCCAGACATACTTTCGGCGTTGCTTTCTCGTCCAATGAGCCGTGTACGTGCCTTCTTGCCGCGATTCTCAGGCGTGCTGCGTGGCGACAAGGCACTGGCACGCTCACTGGTTTTTGGCATTTTACGGCCGAAGCTGAAAAGAGTCGCTCGACTGCATAAGATAGGGTGCTTCGTCTCAATGATCTGCTCTTTATGTCACCGTACAAACTTTTCTCCCCTGCAAACCTGCCTCCTCAGCCAGCACACTCACTCATGCCGAAAAAGCCAACTGCCCCAAACCCCAAACGTCCCGCCGAGCG
>CAIRDU010000078.1 GCA_903877395.1 uncultured Planctomycetaceae bacterium | reverse complement strand
GACCACCGCTTCGGCCACGTTTTGGCGGGACACTTCGCGAGCCACAATCTTGGGTGAAATCCAAGAAAACTCCCGCCGCAATCGGGAATCGGGCCGACTATCCGAGGGCTACACGTATCAGGTGAAAAAAGAGAGCGATTCATGCCGCTCGCTCACAGTGATGGGAGATAAGACCTGGAATCCGGCCACGCTGTTGCTCCACGGGGATCACCGGCTCCTCGATCGGCTCCACGAGATGCTGGGGATCCCGATCAAGATCGTCCACGCGGTTCGCAATCCCTTCGATGTCATTGCCACGATGCATGCCCGCAGCGGCGCCCCGATTGGCAATCGAATTGCCTGGTATTTCATGCACTGCGAAGCGGTTGCGGCCATTCGCGATCGGTTGCCAGCAGAGTTGTATCTCGACAACCACCACGAGGATCTGGTTCTCTCGGTAGAGCGAACGCTCGAGCGACTCTGCGGGTTTCTCGGACTGCCCGCGATTCCAGAGCACGCCCAAGCCGTCAAGGAGATGGTCTTTGCCACACCCAAGCAGACGCGAGCGAACGCTTTGTGGCAGCCTGAGGAGGTGCAATTGGTTTTGGATGGGATTGCCCGATTCGATTTTTTGTCGCGGTATGCAACGGAAGCGTATTCACTTTCTCACCCGTGAATTTAAAGGCCGACAGAATAGATAACGCGGGAAAAGATATGAAGAAAGTCTTCGTTGTGGGCGGATATATTCCGAGAGGTGGAACGCTGATGGCGTACCAGTTGGGCCGCATCCTCCACGAGCATTTTGGGATGGAGTGCCGGATCGTCACAGTCGGAGACGAGTCCTCATCCTCCTCGGTATTCCGGTACGAAAAGGAGTTCGAGTCCATCCCCCTTGCCCAACTCGCGGAGTCAATCGGACCCCAAGACATACTGATCGCCAACCCAAGCTTCTCGAACCACCTCTTCGGCTTCCGTTTGAACTGCGTGAAGCTCATGTATGTTCAGGGTTACAGTACCTATACATGCATTGACGGCGGCTTCCAGCACTATGTCTGCGTTTCGAGTTTTGTGAGGGATTTTGTCCATTTTGTTTACGGCATCGAAGCCCCGGTGATCCCCCCCTACATCGATGGCGAGCCAGTTCCAGCCCCTCCTGCGTGGAGTTCCAGACCCACGGCTGATGCCCTCGTGTGGGCTAAGAAATTTAAGGCAGAATTCATCGAGGCCTTCCAGAAGAGCATGCAGAAGCGTCATCCAGATCTCTCGTATAAACTGGTTGAGATGCCGGAGAGGCTGTCGCGGGGACGATTCATCGAACTCATGGGCGAGCGTCGCTATCTCCTTGCCCTGTCGCCTGTGGAGGGCTTCGGCCTGCCTTCACTCGAGGCAATGTCTCGAGGCACGACGGTCGTTGGCTTCCACGGAAATGGTGGCCTCGAATACATGAGGGATGGGATTAACTGCGCGGTGGCGGCCTATCCGCAATTTGATGCTATCGCGGATCGCTTCGCGGCACTCCTGCGCGACCCTCGTCGAGGCGAGCAGCTCGCCGAGCAGGGAATTCGCGATGCCGCTGGATTCACAAAGGCTCGCTTTGAAGATTCGTGGGTTCGATATTTCCGCGAAACGATGGGGCTGGGCTGAAATGGAACGAGTGCTGGTTACAGGCATCCCGCGTTCGGGCACCACACTCGTCACGGCGATGATAAACGATCTTGATCGTTCGCTCTGTTTGAGCGAACCAAGCCGGCACGTGGAATGGCTTGAGACTTCGTCTTCTCGCCGCGAGTACGCCGATCGCGTCATCGGGGATTTTGATTCAGTGCTTGCCGAGATCAAGCGCAACGGCAAGGTCTTTGACCGACGTTCTGCCAACGGGGCATCTGTGACTAATTACTTCGAGCGAGGGCCCGGCGGAAAGGTCTGTGAGAAGTTTACCGTCATGGAGGTGAGCGTCACGGTGGAGGGCGAGGACTTCCTCCTCGGATTCAAACACAACGCACACTACACGGGCGTCCTTTCTGAGTTCGCCGACTCGGGCATCCCCATTCTGGCAATCGTGCGCAACCCGGTTGATGTCATTCTCTCCTGGCGCTCTCTGACTATCCCGATCACGTCCGGCAGACTGCCGGCTGCCGAACGATTCTGGCCCGAAATAGCCGCAATCGTTCAGAGTGATTCCGACATCCTCCAGAAGCAGGTCAGGATCTATTCACTCTTTACGAGGAGGTATCTGGAGTTCTCGGGAGCCGTGAACGTTCTGCGGTATGAAGATATCGTCGAGCAACCCGCCATCTTGGCTGGGCATTTCGGGAGGCTTTCAAGTGGAACCATTGCGGTCAATCCCGTGGATAGCCGGCTTTACCCGAACTCCGCCGAGAGGGACACTATCCGTCGCTGCCTAGACCGTCACGGGGATCCTTGCATCCGGTCGTTCTACCCAGACTTCTAGCTTGAAAAATTCGCCCCTGCGCGGATCGTGATGCGACGTCGACTTTACCCACAACGGAGTACCTATTGAAGATGAAGATCGTGCACATGGTCAACGCGATCGAGCTGCCCTCTGGGCCCCATCCGGCCTACCTGCACATCGCTCAGCCCGTTACGCTGCAGTCCATGCTGAACGCAAAGCAGATGGCCGTAGGTGTCGCGGAGGTCGAGCTCGTGGCGACCCGGCATCGTAATGAGCAGATACCGCTCCCTGTGGGGTTCGTCGATGCCCCGTGCTTTGATCGATATTGTCACGAGGTCTACGACGAACTTCGGGGCCTGCCCAAGCCACGCCATCTGCCGCTTCTCGCCGACTTGATGAAGGGATTCGCGTATGTACCCGATGCCGATTGGTGTATCTTCACCAACGTGGATATTGGTGTCCAGCCGCACTTCTACCTGGAGGTTGCACGTCTCATCGGAACCGGGCTCGATGCGTTCTGCATCAATCGCCAGAACCTACCGAAGGAAGCTTACGGCGTGGTTCTAGACGCGGAGCACCTGCCCCTGATCTACGCCACACCAGGAGAGAAAGCCGGTGGCACCGATTGCTTCGTCTTCCGCTCGGCGTTTCTTCCTAAAATGCGTCTGGGACGGGTCTTCGTCGGCTATCCGCCGATCGGACAGGTTCT
>CAIRDU010000077.1 GCA_903877395.1 uncultured Planctomycetaceae bacterium | reverse complement strand
GCCGGCGAGCTTTTTGAGTTGCTCATCGTTTTGAAGAATCTTTTCGAGTTCTGATTCGTGTCCATCGGCCCGATCAACTGCGCTTAAGAGTTCGCGCAGACGGTTTCTGGTGTCGAGAAGTTTTCGCAGCGGCTCAACCTGTTCCACAACTTTGGCTGGCTCGAAATCCTCGATTGACGAAAATTTAAGCTGCACTGCCATTTCGCTGCCGTCGTTGGCAAGCGTATTTTCCACTTTCATCTCGGCGCCAGGCGTCATGCGACGCATCACTTCATCGAACGAGTCCCGATCGATCGAAACAAATTTTCGATCCTTGAGTGGCTTGAGGGGTTCGGTTGGGTTTCCAGAGAATTCACCCATTACTCCCACGACGAAAGGCAGGTCTTTTACGACCACGGCCCCTTCGGTTTCAACTTCGTACGTGATGTGAACACGCGGCTTGCGAACCCGCGTGAGCTTTGAATGGATCGACTCGGGCATTTGAAACCTCCGAAGGCCGCCGTAGGTTCGAGCAGCCTAAAAAATGAAAATGGGACCGAAAATGAAAATGGAGAAAAATTGTCTGCAGGAACATCCGTCAGGAGCGAGCAGTCTCTTGGGGAGTCGTTGTATACGAGATGGCGATTCTGTCAATCATTTGTGATGAAAAATAGGCTTTTGAGCGTCTAGCTGAAGGGCCTCTAGGATTGAAGGGTCTCTAGGATGAACCCGTGGGCGGCGCATCGATCCCTACAAATTTGAACAGGGACTTTAGGGCCGATTCATCGGCAATCAGTTCGCGGAAATAATCGGCCCGTGGAAGCCTTCCTAAACGAACAACGTTGCGGATTTGAGCGGCAATCAGACTGTGCGGGTCGTGGCGGTCAAAAAAGCCGGCAATGCTTTCGAGTTGCCGAAAGGCATCCTCTCGCCCGCCCGGAGTCGCTCCAGGCCCCTCGGTTCCAGTCGCTTCGGTCGATGCCGTGGTCATAGGCTGACTGCTTTCAGCCTGTGGCTCGGCAGGAATAGCCTGCGGGGCAAACGTGCGAATGGCCGTTTCGCACTCCTCAAACAATGCCCGAATGGGCGAAGCCGGCACCACCCCAGCCCCTGTCGAGGCATCGTAGACAGACTGGCAAAGCGCCTCCCACGAGTGCTCGGCGGCCTTGATCTCGATGTATGTCGCCTTTAGGAAATCCAGCGGGGTTGATTGAACTGCCTGGCTAAACTGCGCCGGCGAGACCGCTCCACGAGACACGGCCAGTTGGATTTTCTCTGCATCATTTTCATGAGCGAGTTCCAGACTGCTTTTCCAGTGGCAAAGCCCAAACGTATCGCCAGAGCGATCCGCCGTAAGTGGGATGTGCTGAATCGCTGGAATGATCAGCCCCTCGGAATCGAGTCCTACCAGTCGCACGATCGGCATTATGCGTTCTTCCAAAATGGTGGCCGGTTCTGCCGGGCCATCGTCTGGATCTGGGATTGGATAAAGATGATCCCACGTGCCTTCGATCATCGCGCGAGTGATATCGAAACCGGCTGCTAGGCCAGCAAAACCGTCTGTGCGAGAAAGTGCTTCGATACAAAGCGACGCGACGCTTGTGTCTCGTGATTGTTTCGTCAGCACTTCCAACGACTTGTCTCGCAGTTGCCGCCAAATGACAACGGCCGCCGGCCAGCCTCCTTCGGATGCATCGCCGTCGTCGGCATGCCGCTCCAATCGCCTGGCTTCTTCTCGCAAATCGCGAAGGGATGACCGCAATGCGCGGGCTGTTTCATCCCCTTGCAGATTGATGCCACACGGATTATCTCCCCCCAGCGGCGTTCGAAACAGATTCGAGTCAAGCTGAATGGAAAGCGGCATGCGTTCAACCAAAGCAGAAAAAAGACTGTTGATTCAATGGAGAGAGTACGACAAAGCCAGAAGTTGCAGGCCCTAGAGGGCGTGAGATTCCTTCGAGTTCTCTACTATTGCATGCCACTTAATTGTAGTCAAAAAAATCCCCGCAACCCTATCGCTTTGATCCACCTGCCCTCTGTCGGCTGATCGGGTTGTGCGGCTGCGAATGATTATCACGCCATTCGCCACCAGATAACGATCAGCAGGCAAAAAATGCCCGCCAGCATGCAGGCGTCGAGGATTCGCATGACTCTGACTAAACGGCAGTTCGAATCATCCCGAGCCAACCGTGCAGCCGTCCAGTCGAGATCGCCCTGAACTTCGAGAAGTCGATCAAAAATACCACCGACAAAAGCGTGTTTGCCGCCGGCTGCGGTACTGCCAGCCGAAAAAAGGTAGCAGCCGGCCAGCATTGCTCCACTACCGTGGGCCGCCGTGTTCAAAACGCTTGCAAGCATCGCGGTCACTTGTGGCATGAGATACAGCCGTATCCGACACACCATCCCAACGAGATGGCGATCCGCCGGTTGATCTTCAATCTTTTTGGTATCGAGGAGTTGCGCAACGATCATATCGTCCAGCGCACCGCAGGCTCGCTGTGCCACGGCTTGCATCTGTTCGGGTGTCGCCGGCAGATTGATCGGAAATACTTGACCGATCGTTTTTTCTCTTCCTTCTTTTCCGATGCGTTGAAACAGATCTGGGAATGCACTTTCCATTTCCAATCCGCTGGCCGCTACCACCACGGGGAATCGCAGTCCAATCGCTAGGGAAATCGTCGCTAGGTCTTCGCCTATAGCCGCAGCCACCGCGCCGGTTGCGGCTGACCGCGTGGCTCGAAAATCGAGCGGCACAACTGCCAAAACGCCGTTGATCGGCGCGAGGGGTTCCCGGGCGTGCTGCAAAAGTTCGCAGACAAATTTTAACCGCTCGGTCGAATCCTCTCGTTCTTTTGGCGTCAGTATGTCTTGCCCAAATCGATCGCTTGGTATTCCCGACTCGAGTGCCCCTTTGCCGCTGCGCAACCGTTCGCTGGCAATGCTGGCCTGGCCGACGCCCGAAAGACAAAGAAAGACGGCTTCGGAGCCACCGGAAAAATGCAACGGCGCACTGCCCGGCGGGGAAGCCAGCACCGTCAAATTGATCGGCGCATTTTGAAGAATGCTTCGCTCTTGTTCCTGGCCATCGGTGCCGAGCAAAAGAAAAAGAGGAACATCCTTGAGGCTCACCTGCTGCCGAGAAAGCTCTACAAGAGCCACATTCCAAGCCGCTTCAATATCTCCCCAGCGAGACGTTTCTCCGCGATCCAGCCAGAGTCTCGCGGCATAGTAAACGAGTATCGGCACTAAAAGCAGGAGCAGAAAAAGAACAATTGCCTTGCCGGGAGACCACCATGACTGAAAAATGGAGGCCTGCCCCAACAGAAGCACCATCAAAAAAGCCAACACCACTACAAACAGCTGAAAGACCGCGACCGTCCATGCGATGCGAGCCGAGAGCGAGGAGGCCAAGAAGCCGCGATAGAATTGCGCGCATCCATTCCATGGCAGCGCTAATAATTTGAGTAACCAATCCATAAATACCGTCTTGCCCTAGGGCCCGATGCGGTCGCCGCAGGGCCTTTCGAGACACCGCGAGTTCTTTACCAAAGGCCGCACTATAGAGAACGTAGTCACCAGATTGAAAATGCAATCTATACCCCGGCCCCAAGAACCTCAAAACAGTGGGGCAGCGGCCGCAGCCACACAGGTCACGAAACGACTTGCAGCCAGACCCACGCCATCACGATTAAAATAGCGGCGAGCACCGTTGTCGCAAGGCTTTGCCAGACAAGATTACCCTTGCCCCACAAGGGCGGCGCCCCGGGGAGCTCGGGAGCCGATGCGATCACATTGCCTCGGCCAAAACCAAGTTGGAGGTTTTGAGAATTTGCCTTGAGCCATATTTCTAGAGGCTCTGGTCGGTCGCGAAGTATGCCGCGAAAGCCGACGAGCACCGCCGAAAAGAAAATGGTGCTCGCGTCCCGCACTGGAAGCGCTGCCGCCTTCTCGGCCCGATCGTAAAATTCGGTTGCCCGTCTGCGCATGCCAAAAAGCTCAACTTCCAAGGCATGATTTTCCCACCACGCTTGACCGATCCACGGCAGGTCAACGATCAAAATCTCGTCCACCATCGCCGCAATGGCGTAGCTAGCAAGCTCCCATTCTGACAGGCGCGGCCCGCGCATTTTTGCCGCGGCTCGATCAAACGCGGCACGCAATGTAGCGCGCTCCACTTCAACGGGGGCAGATTTATTTTTTTCGGCGCGATCAAAAGATC
>CAIRDU010000076.1 GCA_903877395.1 uncultured Planctomycetaceae bacterium | reverse complement strand
AGGTCCAGCGACGCATCCACGTGAACGACGTCGACGGCGGGAGCCTGCGCATCACCGGCGGCGTAAGGATCGCCTGTGCCCATCATCGCCGCAAAAGCTTGGGCCAGCCTGTCAATCGAGAGGCCGCCATCGGCAGGCGGGGCGTGGAAGCCGCCCTGTCCCGCCGCCGGTGAGGCTTGTGCTTCCGCCGGAGCCTGTCCCGCCGACTTGGCCTTGGCTGCTGTCAGGGCCGCCGACTGCGTCTGCCGCTGTGGCTTTTTTTGAGCCATCAGAAGACGCCCTCCTTCCAGCGAGCTGCAACATTGGCTTTCATAAAAGCCAGCGAGTCGACGGCCAGTTTGTCTTCCGAGGAAAACATCTGCCTCCAGATTTTTGTGGCCGCCACGATGTTTGGAAGCGCCTGCCCAAACGCCTCCACAACCATCCAACCGTTGTAGCCGGCGCTCTTGAGTGCATCGAAGGTTTCGTTCCAGTGCACGTGACCGGTGCCCGGAATGCTCCGGTCGTTTTCAGAGATGTGCACAAGCACCGTCAACGGAGCCGCCGCATGGATCGCTGCGGTGAGGTCTTTCTCCTCGATGTTGGCGTGAAACGTGTCGTACATCATCCGCACGTGTGGGTGGTCTACCGCCTGAATGAATGCCACCGTCTGCTCCACGCTCGTGAGAAAATAGTTTTCAAAGCGGTTGAGATATTCCACGGCGATCGTCACGCCAGCTTGGGCCGCATGGTCGGCCACCTGCCGCATCGTATCGACGCCCCACTTGAATTCGTCGGCGGTCGGTCCTTTGCCCGTGAATTCGCCAATGGCCGAGTGGGTTGGCCCGCAGAGGGTTTTCACGCCGGCGGCGCGGCAGCAGTCGAGCGTGCGTTTCATGGCATCCACTGCAGATGCGCGGACGCTTGCCGAAGGGCTCACCGGATTGTCGCCAGCCCCACGGACCGTCACGGCCGTACGTTCAAGGCCGAGCGAATCAAGTCGCTGGCCCCACTGGCTGTGCAATGTTTCGTTGAGTTCAAAAATTGGTATCTCAATGCCGTCGTAGCCGATGGCCTTGATGCGTTCCACGACCGGCACCATTTTGTCGTGCATGCGATCTGTCCAGAGCAAAAGATTCAGTCCGTACTTCATTGCGGGTTTCCAAAGGGGCCACGGATGGGGGAATTGAGAACGTTGAGAACGATGTTCGAGGATCGGATTCGATCATGAAGGGGTGTGCCAAAACAAGAGGAACCTCACGGGGGCCACGGGCTGTCAACACGCTGACGCTCAGCCAGGCCTGCCCGACTTCTTGATTCGACCGCTGGCCCGAGAAAAGAGGTTTTTCTGAGCGTCTTTGAGCTTCCTGCCGTCTTTCGTGGCCGGCACGCTTTTGAGCGGTTCGGCAGCACCGTCCAGCGGATCGCCCGAGTGAATGGACGCTAGACGCTCGTTGATTCTGGACGCATAGGCCTCCGACAACTCGAATCCCAGAAACGAACGCCCGAGTTTCTTGGCCACCGCCAGCGTGGTGCCGCTGCCTCCAAAGGGGTCGAGTACCACTTCGCCCTCGCGACTGCACGCGCGAATGATCCGCCCGAGTAGTTGCTCTGGCATCTGGCAACCGTGCCAGCCCGACCGCTCTTTGAACGTGCCGCACACCCGCGGGAAGTACCACGTATCTTCTTCGGCAGAAAATCCTTCTGGCAGATCCTGCGGTCGCAAAATCCATGTGTCATCTGGTAGCCGGCCGGCGGGATTGGCCCGCTTGTCACCGTAGACGAGTTCGCGAGCCGAGGGCACTCGGATGGCCTCCGTGTTGAACGTGAACGACAACGGGTCTCGTACAAAATGAAACAGATGCGCGTGAGAGCGGCTGAACTTCTGCTTGCAGTTGACGCCAAACGTGTAGTACCAGACCACCCAACTGCGACAGGTGAAACCCAATTCACGTGTGGCCATCACTTTCAACTCGGCGGCATACTCGTCGCCGATTGCCAGCCAGAACGTGCCATCGGGGCGAAGCACCCGTTGCATTTCAGACATCCATCGCTTCGACCATGCGAGATAGTCGTTTGATGAACGGCGATCATCGTACGCGTCGTAGTCGTAGCCGATATTAAATGGCGGGTCGGCAAACGCTAGGTGCACCGTGCCGGCGGGCACTCGGGCCAGCAGTTCGAGACAATCGCCCTGATGCACGCGATCCATCAAGAGCTGCCCCGAGGGCGTTGCTGGCTTCGATTGCACCGATGGCTGAGACGAATGGGTGGCGCGCGGTGAGTCGTTTGGCTGAGTGGGCATAAACAGGCAGGACTCCTTTCCACTGAGGCTCTCGACCGAGTGTAAGGCCGCCGCCGGAGAAAAAAAGATCGAACCCGTATGGCTCCTATTTCGGCGCGGCAGCAAGCCGCCGGGGGCGGGTCAAGCCGCCGCTTCGAGTACGAGATTGCGCCGACTCGCGTCAACGCCCATGCGGTGCCGTTTTAGCCTGTGGCTAGCCGGAGCGCCACGGCGCAGGCAGCCTCGAAGGCGTTCAAGTCCAGTTGCTCTCGCGTGGTATGGATATCAATCTGGCCGCAGCCAAGCGTGACGGTGGGAATCCCGTTGGCGGCCATCCAGTTGGCGTCGAGACCGCCGTTGGAAACATCGAGCCTCGGCACCAGACCGATTGCGGAAACAGCTTCCTGGGCGGCTTTGACGCAGGGCTCGGCTTCGTTGAGCCGAAACGCCT
>CAIRDU010000075.1 GCA_903877395.1 uncultured Planctomycetaceae bacterium | reverse complement strand
GCAAAGGGATCACGCTGATCACGCTGCTCCGCAGGCAAACCAAGCGAGGTGGAACCGGCTCGAAGATGCATCCACCACAAGGCGGGCTTTGGCATCTCCGCCGAAGCTCTCGGGTGTATGACGCCGCCAGCCAACTCACTTGCCGTACGGTTGGACCAGGGAGGCAGGGTCGTGCGCGTGCAATCGCCCTGGCTTGCGCAAGGGAATGAAGTTGCCAGACTTTCGTTTCTGGCACGAGTGTTGGCCAGCGGCGATGTTGAGCGAGTGGACGTCGATTCGCGTCGCGCCACGGCCACGATTCACATGGCCAGCGCAGAGGGCAATGCGACCAAGCCGCCTGCCACCATGCTTGCAGAATTGGCCGCTGTGGTGCGAGGAAAGAGCAGGAGCGGGCAGGCCCATGGCGTTGCGATGGAGTCGTTACCACAGGATTGCTTGGAGCGTGCCGCGGTCACGATTCGCCGCTATGGCAGCCAGTTGACCACGTGGGAGGTGATCGTTGATCGCCCCGACAGTTTACGCCTGCGGCATCCATTCATGCGGAGCGACCGCACGTTTGCAGGCCGGGTAGAACGCATGGTGGCCACAATGCCCGGCGTGCAAGACGCTCGGCTCGGGCTTTGGAATGCTGATACTGTCGTTCGTTTTGACCCGGTCCTATTCGATGCGTCAGCAATGCTCGCTGTGGTGCAAACAATGGTGAACGAGCGGGGCCCCGGTCCGGCGGGGGCTTCGAAGCTGGAGATGCTGGGGACGTCGGCATCGCTGGCTGTTGCGGCGATCACCGACTTTCTTTTTCCTGCCCTCTATCCGCTCAGTGCTGCGCTGCTTGTAGGTACGAATTTACGCACGATCTCCACGGCTGTTAGTGATCTGCGACGCCACCGGATCGGGCTGGCGACAGTGTTTACGGCCATCACGATCGGCACGCTCTCGACAGGACAGTTTTTGGCATCTGGGCTGATGGCGTGGTCGTTTGATTTTTGGCGACAGCGGCATCGCCGCGACATCGATGCCGAGCGTCAATTGCTCTTGGAAGACGCGATTCCCATGCCAGCGTGCTCGCGGGTCGAAGCGATAGATGGCACGAATCGAATGGAGGTTATGAGTAGGATCCATCCGGGCGATCAGATTTGTCTGGAGCAATGGGATCTGGTGCCAGCCGATGGCCACACCGTGCGAGGATCCTGCCTCGTGGACGAACGATTTGTGCGGGGCACCAGTGGCGTGCGAACCGTGCGCACTGGCGAGAGGCTCTTGGCAGGGGCAATGGTGGTCGGCGGCAACGCGGTACTCGTTGTGGAAGAGCCGCCCCAACGCACGAGGCTCGCGAGTATTGGCCGCGCTGTGACGGTGGCCACACGGCCTGAGCCCGGCCGGTATGCCGCAACGGCTAGCGGTGATCGCTTCGCCTCGCAGATGGTGGCACCCACGCTGGCAACAGCTGGGTTGGGACTGCTAACGGGAGGCATTCCCACGGCGATCGCGATTATGCGTCCCGACTATGGCAGCAGCGAGTCTGTGGCCGTCTCGCTTGAGGATCTCGATGCGGTCGCCGGTGCGCTGGCTGTGGGTTGCTGCCTTCGCCTGCCAGCATCGCTGGATCGTCTGTCGGATATCGACACGCTTGTGGTGATAGACGCCCCAGGCCTTTTAGTGCGAGGACTTGTTGTTTCTCGCATCGTCAATCGTGTGGAGTGCGACGCAGAGCCACTGCGATGTGCCGCCAGTCTGGCACGCTTTCTTGCTGACGATCGACGCAGTGCACTCGCGCAGGCCGCGCGAGAAAAAAAACTTGTGCTGATGGATCTCACGACGGATCAATTTGGGGCTGGCAGCGCAATCGCCATCCGTGCTCGGCTGGGCAAGCGTGAGCTTGTGTTGCGAGAGGTCGAGTCCTTACCTCAGAGCATAGAGAAAGAAGGCCAGCGGGAAGGTAGCCAAACAGCCACTGACCAGCCAGTCGAAGCACCGCTCGTGCTCGAAATCGACGGAGTACCGGTCGCAACGTTTGAATTCGCGCGGGCCCTGCGATACACGCTGCCAGACGTGCTCTTGCAGGCAAAGGAGCGGCAGCCATTTGCGGCAATGCTCGTGTCTGCCGAAGGCGAGGAAGCAGTGGCTCAGCGGGCCCAGTCGCTCCATTTCGACGCCTGGAGATCGAGTCTGAATCCAGCGGCCGTTGGGCGGCTGATTCATGGCCTCCGGGAAGCCGGCCGCGTCGTGGGGTTTGTCGGCCCGTGCAGTCAATTTGCCTCTGCCGTGGCTGCCTCGGATGTGGCGATCGACGTGGAGACGGAGTGTAATATCGACACCACGCCAGCAGGGATTGTATCGTTGGCTGGACAGATTGACTCGCTGCCAGATTTATTTGCTGCGGCCCATGGCAGGCGTGATCGCTTGCGTTCTGTTCGGAGGCTGGCGTTCGTGCCCAACGCAGCCTGCGTTGTCGGGGCCTTGTTTCTCGGGTTCACTGGAATCTTTGCCGTGCTCATCAGCAATCTAGGCACACTTGGCGTGTATACGACAACCAACCGATCGCACCACGCCAACTCCCGTTCGCGGTGGCTGCGGAACCGATCGTCCCTCTCACTTCGGAAGCGATCGTCGGAGGGGTCACTCATCCATAAGCCACGTCTCGAAAAACAGCAGTGCGACGGTACGAAGCCCTACAAACAGAATGAATTGATTCATGGGAAGTGAAACGCCATCTACCACGCAGTTCGAACCGACTGACGCGCAGCGGCAGCGGATCAAGCATCTCCCTCGCGAGGTGGGCGTATTGATGCTGACTGTTGGCGTTGGCGGCATGATCCTACCAGGGCCCGTCGGGATACCATTTGTCCTGCTGGGGTGTGTGATTCTTTGGCCAGGTGCCTTCAGTCGTGTGGAAACGATGTTGGAGCACAGGTTTCCCAGCGTACACCGAGAGGGCTTTCGCCAGATCAATCGGTATCTGGTCGATCTTGAGGAGAGGTATCCGTATGGCCTCAACGCCAAACGATCGCGTATGTAGGCCAATCGAAAACAACTGGTTGTGGAGTTTACGCACAAGTTTCTACGAATCTGCTCCGGAAGCCCCAATACTTTTTCTGTTCAACCGTTCCTCCCTAAACGTGATGCTCCTATGGATGACACCTCTTTTTCAAATCCTGTGGTCACCAATAGCTTGGTGATCGATAGTCCGAGTAACAATGGCAGGCCGCTCACCCGTTACGAACAGTATGCGATTCAAAAGGTCGCTGAATGGAAAAGCTCGCGGCCCAGTAGCCTCACCGTTTTCGTCGACACGTTTACCAAGCCGATTACGTGGGCCGTGGGGCACTGCGTTCCGAAATCAGTGGTCACAAATCTTGTGGCATCCCTCGAAGTGATAGCTTCGAAGGCCGATGGCGTGCGGGATGTTTTGGTGGCGGCGAAGATACGCGACGTGAGCGAGATGTTCGCAAAGTCGCTTGAGGAGTGCGATACGATCGCCAAGCACTTTAGCTCCAAGGCCGAACGCTTCTCGATGGTGGAGGGGATGGCAACGGAATTTGCCGGACCTGCTGTGAGTGTGCCGAGGCAGTTGCTCTCGGCCCTGCGGTCAATTGCGAAAATCGGCCATTGCTACGGCTAT
>CAIRDU010000074.1 GCA_903877395.1 uncultured Planctomycetaceae bacterium | reverse complement strand
CTCGACGCGGTCGAAAGCGTGCTCAAGGCGTTGGCAAATGTCTCACAAGATTCCCCGATGAGCGCCTCTCAAAGACGCCTGCGCGAAGACCAAGTGCTCGGTCGGCTGTCGCGTCGGTTCGGCCTGTCTCGCGATGTTTTACGACTTCGCATGCTGGATCTTCGTAGCCAGAAAAAAGCGGACCGCTCGCTCTCTGCAATCGCCGACAATTCGGAGAGCAGTTTTTCCGGCGATGCTTCGCGTGACTTCGAATCCGGTGCTGCTGGCCTGTCACGCTCGCCCATTGCCGTAGAGCGATTGCCGGCGTGGGATCGCGAGGTGCTCGAAGTGCTCGTGGGTGTGCCCGAAAGCGTGGGCCTCGTCATACGCGAGGTGGATGGTGCCGAACTGGAGAGCCTGGAAGGCCGCACCGTCTTCGAAACCGCTCGACGTCTGCATGCGGAGGGCCGTCCTGTGGCCTTGGCTGGCTTGCTGTTGGAGATCGCCGATCCGGCCCTCCAAAGCCTCTTGGTTGCCGTAGACGATTTAAACACCGACCGCGGTGTGGGTGATCCTGTCGATCGCCTGCACCACCTCGAAGACGCTCTGCGACGCCGCTGTGCTCAGCGGCAGGCGCAATCCAGCGCGAGGACACTGAAAACCTCCCGGTTGGATCCCGACTCGGAGGCTGAACTTTTGGAACAACTCGTCGTCCAACGGCGGGCTGTTCAGGGCATGACCGAACCCAAGGAAGGGTGAGGGTGCTCGTCTCGTTACTGCAATCGATTCGTCAGAGGAATTTTCCAAAGGCGATTCGGGGGGCGGTGTGCGAGTGACGGTACGATGGTAAAGGAGACCACGAATGAGCAAGCAGATTGGTAAGCAAGTACGTGTAAAGACTGGCAAGCAGATGAGGAAGCCCATCGGCAAGCGTGCAGGCCTCTCCAGAACGCCAACGGAAAGCGCAAGCGGTGCGAGTGACTCGCAGATGCCGGACTGTGCCGACCGCATGCACGACGATCTGGGAGCGTTGATCGCAACTGGCAAGGCGCAGGGCTATCTCACGTTTGATCAGGTCAACGCGTATCTGCCGGACGAAGCGGTGGATCCTGAAAAACTTGACTCGCTCCTCGTCGCACTCGAGGAAAATGGGTTCAATCTTGTCGACACGCCTCCCGTTGAGGAAACGGATTCACCGGAATTCGTCAGGGGTGTGGCTTCTGAGAGAAAGCCCGTAGCACAGCCGCGACGCAGCGAGGCGATCACAACGGCCCCTTCCAACGCAGGGAACGATCCGATTCGCATGTACCTAGCACAGATGGCGGAGATCCCGCTGTTAACCCGCCACGAGGAAGTTTCGCTGGCCAAGCGGATCGAGGTCACGCGCAAGCGTTTTCGGCGTGCGATCCTGGGCTGTTCTTACTCCTTGCAGACGACCGTTGAGACATTGCGACGGGTGCACGAGGGCAAGCTCCCCTTCGACCGAACAATTAAAGTGTCGCTCACCGAGTGTCTTACGAAAGAGCAAATCCAGGGGCGAATGCCTCACAATCTCGTGACGCTTGAACGCCTGATTGAGCAAAACAAGGGCGACTTCCGGCTCCTTGTAACCAAGGCGACACCCCCAGAACTCGCTCAATCTGCCCGGATGTCATTCCGTCGCCGCCGCGCCAAGTCGCTTGTACTCGTCGAGGAGTTGAGCCTTCGCACCCGTCGGGTGCAACCGCTGCTCAAATTGCTGCGAGGCATGTCAGCTCGCATGGATCGAATCCAGCAGGACCTGCGGTTAATAGACCACGGGCATATGTCTCGCGACGACCGTGCCGACATGCGCAAGGAACTGCGGGACTTGATGCTATCAACGCTTGAGAGCCCTCGCTCACTGCGCACGAGAGTTGACACGCTTGAGCGACTGCAGGAGGAATATGAGATTGCCAAGCGCAAGCTTTCGGCAGCCAATCTGCGGCTTGTGGTGTCGATTGCAAAAAAATATCGCAACCGTGGGCTGAGCTTTCTGGATCTCATCCAAGAAGGCAACACCGGATTGATGCGGGCAGTTGACAAGTACGAGTACCGCCGCGGCTTCAAGTTTTCGACGTATGCGACCTGGTGGATCCGTCAGGCAATCACGCGGGCGATTGCGGATCAGGCCCGTACGATTCGAATCCCTGTGCACATGATCGACGTACTCTCCAAGCTGCGTACGGCATCCAAGAAACTGCTCCACGAGCTCGGCCGCGATCCCACCACCGAGGAGCTCTCGCAAGCCTCTGGAATTCTGCCAGAGGAGGCCCGTCGCGTGCTTGATATGGGTCGTCAACCCATGAGCCTCGACCGTCCGATTGGCGAAAGTGAGGATGCTAGCTTCAGTGAGTTTGTGGAGGATCTCGGCGCAGAGACTCCCACGCAATCTGTCACCAACGGCCTCCTGAAGGACAAGATCGACTCGCTCTTGAAAACGCTCACCTATCGCGAGCGAGAAATTATCCGGCTGCGGTATGGCCTCACCGACGGCTACACCTACACCCTCGAAGAGGTTGGCCGTATTTTTCGAGTCACGCGTGAGCGGGTCCGACAGATCGAAGCCAAGGCGGTTAAGAAGCTTCAGCACCCCGTTCGTTCAAAGCAGCTTGAGACTTTTTTAACGAGTGCGCCAGCCTAGTCGCGCGTTCGCCGTCTGGGAGTGATTTCCGGATGAACATCGATTGCGGGCCGGTTGCCAACTATGGCGGCCGGCCCGCTTTTTTTTAACAATTCCAGCCGTTCCCTCGATCTGCTAGACTTTTTCG
>CAIRDU010000073.1 GCA_903877395.1 uncultured Planctomycetaceae bacterium | reverse complement strand
CCGGTCTGATTGTGCGTGTCGCTTGATAAGCCTCTGGTTTCATTTTCGGTTTCGTTCTCCATGCCACTCTATACATTTATACTCCTGACTCTTGTGATGGTCGCTGTGGGCTGCGCGCACGACCGCAACAATTACGCCTACGCCCCCCCATACGCACCGGCTGTCTATCCACAGATTCAGAGCAATGCCCAGCCGGTGGCGTATGCCGCACCGATCGCAACCGTACCTCCATCCGCTGGTGCAGTTGCCGTCGCGCCACCCGGTGGCGTTGGTGTGGTAAGCCAACCCGGTCCGTGCCCACAGGGGTGCCCACAAGGCGCGGAGGCTGGCTTCGTTAGCCCGGCAGGCGGCGTTGAATATGGCGGCCAAACGCCGCCGTGTCCGCAAGGCCAATAACCGTCTATAGTCTACGCATCGGCAACGCATATCGCGGCACCGGCGGAGATCTTTCTTGTGAGCCTCTGGACTCTTGCCCATTCGCGTCAGCCGGAGCTGATGGATGATCCGGCACTGGCAACTGCCGAATACCTACACGCGCTCTCTGCGCTGGGCCGCATCAATGCTTTGAGCCGCACCGCGTCGCAACTCGCCGCGGCCATCGTGCGAATACGAGCCGCTGGCTCGGGCCTTCAATTGGCCGACTGCACCGACACGGTCGCTCACAATCGCAACGCTCCGCGTCCCATTCACGTGATCGATGTGGCCTGCGGCGGTGGGGATATCACGGTGGCTCTGGCGCGACGGCTCAACCGATTACGGACACGCCCAGGGAACCCTGCGGGCCCAGTTGTGCACGTCACCGGTATCGACGTGAGCCCCCGTGCGATCCAGCGAGCCGAAGCATTGGCGGCTCAGGCTGGCACTAAAAACGTTTCGTTTGAAGTGCGGAATGTTGTGGCTGACGGATGTCCGCCGTGCGACATCGCCACGAGCTCACTTTTCCTGCACCACTTCGATGACACCACCGCCGAACAGATCGTGCGGTCGCTGGCCTCGGCCTCGCGTTGTGGTGTCGTGGTATCGGATCTTATCCGAAGCAAGCTGGGGCTCTGGCTGGCAATGATTGGCACAGCCGTGCTCTCTTCGTCGCGAGTGGCCCGAGTCGATGGCCCACTTTCCGTGCGTGCCGCGCGAACCCCTGAAGAATACCGCTGTTTGGTCGGCTGCGCCGGACTTCCGCAGGCAACCGTTCGCCGTGTGTGGCCCGAGCGAGTGCTGCTTGAGTGGACGACCTCTCTCGGTATCGCATGATTGCCTCGCATTGGCTTGCCACAAGCAGATGTACGATCGCTGCAACCGTGTCTCGGCTGAGATCGCGAGAGCATGCCTCGCCCAAAGCTCTGCGGCTGCTGCCTCTCATCGACGGCCCTCACCGAACTTGCCGACCTCCAGATCCCCCCTGGAAAGCTCAGGCCCGTTCCGCTCAATGCGGTGTGCGTGGCGGCAGCCGGTGGCTCGGCGTGGATTGCAATGGAAGGATCCGCGTGCCTCTCTCACGAATCGCTCGACTCAACGCTCGTGCAGCAGGCTATTGACGCCGGCGCCCATTGGCTGTCTGGAGTCAACGTATCGGCCATCGCCAGTTCGTTGGGCGATGCACATGCGCCCGCGATGGGCCCAAGCGTAGGAATCCTTGGACGGTTCATCTCGCAGCCTCCACTGGTCGTTGAGGCGGCACTGACTAGAACCCACCGCCCTTGCGGAAGTAGGTTCGAGGGCCGTGGAGCCTAGCGAATCACGCCCAGTGGCAACCGTACAGGAGGCTCTCGCACACCCCAGGAACGCCTTCGGCATGTCTTCTGCAATTCTCGCCGAACACGGCAACATATCGACTGCAATGATTCGCGTTATTCTGGGTTGCCTGCTGTGAGCGGCTACCGTGTCGGGGTCGTTCACGCCCGATGCCCATACAATATTTTAGTGTTTGTATTACGGCAGCTTCGCGATCACAGCCAGTGTCTTGTCGTGCCCTTCGCGGGCCACCTCTTCGAGGTTTCGCTTCCAATACTCCGGGTTGTACAACTCCAGCGACACGCACCCCGCATACCCGGTGGCCCTAAGGTCTCGCAGAATATCGACTAACGGCAGGATGCCGTCGCCCGGAAAGACCCGGTGCTCGTCTTTGAGATTGGCCAGCGGCGGATCGGCCGGAGCGTCGTTGAATTGGAAGATCGCAAAAAAGTCTCCCCGCATATGCTTGAGTCCTTCAAACCCCGAGTGCCCAATATGCATGTGAAACACGTCGGGGATGATCTTTGCCTTGGGGTGATTTGCGTCGATCGCGATGGCCGCCGCCTGCCCCATACGAGCACAGCCTGGTAAAAACTGAACAAACACGAGCGCCGGGTTGATCTGAAACTCGTTGAGCCCAATCTCTAAAAGTTCGCGGTAGCACTCCGCCGCCCACTTCGGATCAAACTCCTGCCACGGCCGCGCCGGCTGAGGCACCACCTGAATGTGCTCGGCTCCAATCGCGGCGGCCTGCCGCATTCTTCTGCGTGAATCCACCAACGACGCGTCAAACTCTTTCCGCGTGGCCGGAATCGCATTCCACAATCCAATCACACTGGGCACAAAAAGTCCGGCATCACGAATCTTCTTGCCGAGATCCTTGAGGCTGCCCCCCTTTTGCTCGTGCTCGTGCAGCTCGCCCTCCCACGGCTCGATCGCGTCAAATCCTGTTTTGGCGGCGATGCGGATTTTTTCATCCAGCGAGGCGGGCCGAATCGTGGCGGTGTCGAGGCACAGGGGCCACGGGCTTGCGCCGTTCTGAAATTGCTTGGCCGCATGCGACGGCTGCGTTGCCTCGGCGGCCCCAATCGCTGTGGCCGTGCTGGCTGCTGCCACAGCCCCGATGGATGTGAGAAAAGTTCGACGGTTCGCCGCATTGCACATCGTGGGATCACTCATCAAAAGAAGTCCTTTGGAAAACTTGTCTCGCCGAACTGTCTCGTCGAGCGTGGGGTCGTCACTGCATAAACCCTCAACAATGGGCTGTTCTCTTCAATGAATCAATGGCAACAGCACATCGCGGGCAGCCCGGAGGGCCTGCGTGTGGCCATCGAGGCCTCGTGCAAACGTATCGTCCTCGACCTCAATGCACACCGCTGCGTCATAGCCAACGCGTTTGACCTCGGCCATGAACCGCCCCCAATCGATCTCACCATGGCCGGGGATCCGAGGGTGGTGCCAACGGAGCGGGAAATCAAACCGGCCAACCTCGCTCAACGCCGCTCGGTCGATCTGGATGTCCTTGGCGTGAAGGTGAAAAAGCTTGTCCTTGAATTCAGCCAGCGGGCTAATGGGATCTATGTCTTGAAGCACTAAATGCGATGGATCGTAGTTGAGTCCAAAAGAGGTGGACGGAATATCGTTGAACGCCCTGCGCCAGATCGCGGGAGTGGTGAGCAGATTTTTTCCACCAGGCCACTCATCGCGAGTGAAGAGCATGGGACAGTTTTCGATGCCGATCCTCACGCCGTGATCCTCGGCCCACCGAACGACAGGCTTCCACGTCTCCAGAAACCGCGGCCAATTATCGTCAACCGTTTGAGTCCAGTCGCGGCCCACAAAACCGTTCACATTTTGCACGCCGAGCAGACACGCAGCCGCAATCACTTTTTTAAAATGGGCAACTGCCGGGCCAGAAACATCTTGGTGTGGGTCGAGCATATTGGGGTAATACCCTAGACCACTGATGCTCACCCCGTACAAGGCGCACATGCCCAATAGAGCGTCGGCCTTTGACTGCGTAAAATCCGAGACGTTTACGTGCGTGACGCCAGCGTATTTGCGGTCGGCCCGGCCGATGGGCCAGCACATGAGTTCGACGGTAGAAAAACCCTCGCGGGAGGCGAGGGCAAGCACGTCGTCGAGTGACTGCTCAGCGAGGATCGCAGAAACGAAGCCAAGTTGCATATCAATATGTTTCCTATTCTGTTGCTTGTGCTGATTGTGAAAGCCGGTGTGGCACTACCAGAACCTGCCTCGGTTACCGAGCAATTCTATCGCATCGGGGGCATCGGATGCTTGACGAAAAAGCCCCAGATGATGTGCGTGGCATCTAGCGAGATCGCTGAGGGACCAAGGTAAAACGAGTCGGGGCGGCGGCCGGGCCACGTATGGCCGCCACCCTCGAGCCGATAGAAGACAACCTCGCCGCCTGCCGAGAGCATGGGACTCCATGTGAAGCGAGCAATCGAGATGCCTTCGTCCGAGCAGGCCACCGTTTCTCGCACACACTCTGGCGAACAGCCGTTTGCGTGCACCCAATCGAGCAGGCCCTCCAGGATCGGCCGATGACTCACGCGGGTGACGCTGCGACGGCCGATGCCCCCTTCCAGAGGCGTGAACTGGTCGAGCGTGCCATGAAAGTGCAACACCGGCACGGGCCGCCGAGGCGCAATGGAGGCCAATGCCAGCGGCCCGGCCACTGGCGCAATCGAGGCCACGCGATCGGCCAACTCTGCTGCCACGCGATAGGCCATCATCGCCCCGTTACTCATGCCCGTTGCATGGATGCGACTCTGGTCAATGGGCAGACGGCCAGCCACTGCGTTGAGCAATTCTCTCACAAACTCAACGTCTTGCGATTGGTCGGCCAAGGCCTCACCGCAGCAATTGCCGCCGTTCCACGTGAGCATGCCCTCGCGCGAGCCAGTGCCCGCCGGATAGACAACAATCGCCCGCCCGTCGGCTGCCAGTTGATCCAGACCGGAAAACCTCCGCATCAACTCGGGATGGGTCTGGCCGCCGTGAAATGCCAGCACGATCGGCCAACCCGCTGCGGGCGGCTGGATAACTGGCACCACCACCACAGCCGATCGGCGGCGAGGCCCCACCGGCACGTCGATGACAAGCGTTGTGAAAGTCTGCACATGCATTGGAAGAATAAACCGGGGACGCAGGTCTTTTCCGCACAGGTTACACTGCTCGCCACAGGAAAATAGAGAGGCCGCTCGGAGGTTCGCAGAGTGCCCATGGAGAATACAGTGGAACTGCCCAACCATCTCAGACGCCGAGTTGTGATCGACCAAGTGAGCCCCGAGGTCGATGGGGGGCGATTTGCCGTCAAACGGGTGGAGGGTGACGATGTCGTTGTCGAGGCCGACATCCTTTGCGACGGCCACGACGAACTCGAATGTCGACTGCAGGTGCGGCACGGCGATACCGGGCAGTGGACGATCATTCCACTGGAGTGCCAAGGCAACGATCGCTGGCGGGCTTCGTTTAACGTAGACCAGATCGGACTCTGGCACTTTTCCGTCGCGGCACGCATTGACCCATTCAGCACGTGGCTCCGCGACCTCGCGCGGCGCGAAGAAGCGGGAGAGCCGCTCCATATCGAACTGATCGCTGGCTCACAGATCGTGGCTGCCGCCGCGCATGCAGCACCGCCGGCGGTGGCTCGCGAAATCGAAACGCTGGCGATGCAGATGCGGTCTGATGCGTGGGCCGACGTCGCACGGAGCGACCGCCTGCGAGAGTTGATGTCGCTTTATTCAGACCGACGGGATGAAACAAAGCTGGAGACGCCCCGCAGCGTGTGGGTGGATCGCCAACGGGCCCGATGGAGCGCGTGGTACGAGGTGTTTCCACGGTCGTGGGGTGAACCCGGCACGCACGGCACGCTTGCCACTCTGGCTGACCGACTCGACTCCGTGAGCGGGATGGGTTTTGATGTACTCTACCTTGCGCCGATCCACCCCATTGGCACCTCATTTCGAAAAGGACGTAACAACGCCGCGCAGGCCCAACCCGACGATGTTGGCAGTCCGTGGGCGATCGGCGGGCGAAGTGGGGGCCACACGGCCATCCATCCGTCACTGGGGAACTTTCAGGATTTTGAGCGACTGCGGTGCCGGGCCGAGTCGCTCGGTCTTGAACTGGCCCTGGATCTGGCCGTGCAGTGTTCTCCGGATCACCCGTGGGTGAAGGAGCATCCGGAGTGGTTTCGACAACGCAGCGATGGCTCGATTCAATACGCTGAAAATCCTCCCAAGAAATATCAAGACATCGTGCCATTTGATTTCCAGTGCGATCACTGGCGACAACTCTGGAACGCGCTCGGTGACGTCGTGCGGTTTTGGGTGGAGAAGGGGGTGCGGATCTTCCGCGTCGACAATCCCCACACCAAACCATTTACATTCTGGGAGTGGCTCATCACCGATATCCATAGCACACACCCCGATGTGCTCTTTCTGGCAGAGGCTTTTACGCGGCCCAAAACGATGTATCGCCTCGCCAAGCTCGGGTTCACTCAGTCGTACACGTACTTCACATGGCGGACTCAGAAACAGGAACTTGCCGACTATATCAACGAGGTGACAACGCCCCCGATCGCGGAATTCTTTCGCCCAAACTTTTGGCCCAACACGCCCGACATTCTTCACGCCACACTGCACACTGGTGGACGGTCGATGTTTCAGGTGCGGCTCGCGCTGGCATCCCTCTCGACTGGCAACTGGGGAATCTACGGGCCAGCGATGGAACTCCTAGAGGCAACGCCTCGGGAGCCGGGCAGCGAGGAATATCTCGACTCCGAGAAATATGAAGTGAAGCGATGGGATATGGCTGCTCCCGAGAGCCTCGCGCCATTCATCGCGCGCCTCAACCAGATCCGCCGCAGCGAACCTGCGTGCTACCTCGACCGGCCGCCGGTCTTCCAGCATATCGACAACGAGCACCTCCTTGCATGGAGCAGGTTCGATTCTGCCAGCGGCAACCGCGTGATTGTGGTGGTAAACCTCGAACCAAACACATCCCACAGCGGCACGCTCATGCT
>CAIRDU010000072.1 GCA_903877395.1 uncultured Planctomycetaceae bacterium | reverse complement strand
GTGGGAACAGGTGCCCACTGCAAACGACACCGCACCAGGATGATTCGTGAGCAGCGTTTGGCAGCCCTCGACCAACGCCGCCACGGCGGCAGGCGACTTGTCTTTCAGCGAGAAATAGACGGCGTGGGAAAGCATCATTGTTCGTCGGCTCTTGTTTTTCTTTTTTACTCAGCACGCCTGGGTGCTGCTGGGCCGATGATCTCGGCCACCTCAGTGTCGTCCAGCATTTCGCGTTCTTCGAGTTCGCGGGCCAAGGTGTCGAGCTTGTCGCGATTATTGGCGAGGAGCGTGGCGGCGCGGATGGCCGCTTCGTGAAGAATGCGTGTAATTTCCTCGTCGATCACCTGCGCCGTGTGTTCGCCGAACTCTCGTTGCTCATAGACATCGCGGCCTAGGAAAGGATGTTCGTTGGTCGCATGGCAGGCCACCGGGCCCACCTTTTCGCTCATGCCCCAGTGCGACACCATCCGGCGAGCCAATCGCGTGGCCTGCACGAGATCGTTTTCCGCACCGGCCGAATACTCACCGAAAACAAGCTTCTCGGCGGCACGTCCGGCCAGAATAAAGACAAGTCGATTGTTAAGATCCGACTCACCGATATTCATCCGATCTTCCTCGGGCACCAGCTGCGTCACGCCAAGCGCACGGCCCCGCGGAATGATCGTTACCTTATGGAGTTTGTCGACGCCGGAGAGGAGCCAAGCCCCCAACGCGTGGCCGGCTTCGTGGTAGGCCGTCATTGTTTTTTCGCGCCCGATCAACACGTCTTCTCGCTTGGGGCCCATCAGAACCTTGTCGCGTGCGTAGTCGAAATCCGACGAGTCGACGGCATTTTTCTCGTGCCGCGTGGCCCAGAGTGTGGCCTCGTTCACGAGGTTGCGAATGTCGGCACCGGTGAGGCCGACGGTGCCGCTGGCTAGGCGGTCGAGATTCACGTCGGGAGCCAATGGGACGTTCCGTGAATGCACCTGAAAGAGCGCGAGCCTGGCCTTGTGGTTGGGGCGATCGACGGTGACGTGCCGGTCGAAACGGCCTGGACGCAGCAGCGCTGGATCCAGCACATCGGGACGGTTGGTGGCCGCCAGCACGATCACCGATTCCGACGGACTGAAGCCGTCCATTTCACTCAAAATCTGGTTGAGCGTTTGCTCCCGCTCGTCGTGGCCACCGCCCAACCCAGCACCGCGGTGCCGGCCGACGGCATCGATTTCATCGATGAAAAGAATGGCCGGTGACGCATCTTTGGCCGTCTTAAAAAGGTCTCGCACGCGGGAGGCGCCCACGCCTACAAACATCTGGATAAACTCGCTGCCCGAGATTGAAAAGAAGGGCACACCAGCCTCGCCGGCGACGGCTCGCGCGAGGAGCGTTTTGCCGGTGCCAGGCGGACCCATCAGGAGAACTCCTTTGGGTACGCGGCCGCCGAGTCGCTGAAACTTTTTCGGGTCCTTTAGGAATTCCACGATCTCGCGGAGATCGTCTTTCACCTGCTCGAGTCCTGCCACGTCGGCAAACGTGATCTGCTTGTCGTTGGCCCCATAGCGTTTGGCCGGTGACTTGCTAAAGCTGCCCAAAAAGCCAGCACCGCCCAGAGGGTCGCGGGCGCGTTTGAGCGTGATCCAAAAGCCAGCCATCAAGAGCAGCGGTACAAGCAGATAGAGCCCTAGCAAAAAGCCGGTGCCGTCGGTTGGCTGCCGCACAGTGGTACGCACAGAATGGTCCAGCAGCAACGCGTCGAGACCATCGCCCAGATAGTTTGAGAGCTCAAGATGGAATGTTTTTGGCGTCTCGACGGCAGGCGCGCCTTCAGTGGTGGGGGCAGCACGGAATTCCCCGCGCAGCGTGTTGCCCGTGATCTCCACGCTCGACACATTGCCGGCCTTCACCTGCCGCACGAATTCGTCGTAGCTGATCGGCGAGGGCAGGGCAGCCTGCTCGCGGAGAACGATTGTTCCAATGGCCAGCGCGCCCAAAATCAGCATGATGATGACAGGCATGCCGAGTGGACGGCCCATCATAGGATTGGCGTTGGTGGGGCCCTTTTGAGGCGGGGCAGTTTCCATCGACAGGATGCTCGCAGAAGGTGTGGTGAAACAGGGCAGTGAAAAGGTGGGAATCGATTCCAACGCCTGAAGCCGGTTCTTGAGAACCAGACGCAGTGTCGGGACGAACAGTGTAGTGTATGCGTGCATTTGGAAAACCGTCGCGTTGGCTGCCGGCGTAAATCGCATCGCTTGCACGACTTTTCTGGTCGAAAAGGAGCCTCGATGCACATCAGTTCTGCCGAAAGTCGCGTTCTCAAACGCTGCGTCGTTGCGATCACGCAGCGAGATGGGCTTTTTCTGGCGATCCGCCGCGGTCGCACGGTTGCTGCTGGCGGGCGCGTGTGCTTTCCAGGCGGTCACATTGAGCCGGGGGAGGAAGAACACCAGGCCGTTGTGCGAGAGTGCCTCGAAGAACTGGCCGCTCCGGTGGTGGCGGCGCAGTGCGTATGGCGGAGCGTAACCGAATGGGGCACAGCGCTTGCGTGGTGGACAGTATCGCTGGAGCGGGAGGCTGTGCTCGTGCCACATCCCATTGAGGTGGAGGAAATCTTTTGGGCCTCGGCCGATCAACTGCTCAACGATCCGATGCTGCTGGACGGGAACCGCGAGTTTTTGCTTGCGGTGAACGAGGGCAGGATCGTGCTTTCATCATGACGCGGCCGGTGCGATGCGGGCAGGT
The DNA here is from genome assembly GCA_903877395.1 of uncultured Planctomycetaceae bacterium. Lineage (GTDB taxonomy): Bacteria > Planctomycetota > Planctomycetia > Pirellulales > UBA1268 > BAIKAL-G1-2R. The sequence continues at coordinate 3,435 of CAIRDU010000072.1, read as the reverse complement.
TGTGGATGGGTGGGGCCGCTCCGTAGACTCGTATCGCCGATGCATACTCGGTGTTCATGTCAAAACAATCAAAACCCTGATGAGGAGAATAAGAAGCAATGGAGCGAACGTTTGTGATGTTGAAGCCCGACTGTTTGGAGAGAGGGCTGCTCGGCCGGATGCTGTCTCGCTTTGAGGAAAAGGGACTGCGTTTGGTGGCGATGAAAATGTTGCGGATCACTCCCGCGCTTGCCCGGCAGCACTATGCCGAGCATGTTGAGAAACCATTTTATCCGAGCCTGGAGGAGTTCATCACCGCTGCGCCGGTGGTGGCGACGGTATTTGAGGGCCCGGAAGTGATTCGCGTGGTGCGTGAGATGCTGGGTGCAACGAGCGGCCTCAAAGCTGCTCCTGGCACGATCCGCGGCGATTACAGCGCCAGCCGACAGATGAATCTGGTACATGCTTCCGACTCGCCCGAGTCTGCTTCGCGAGAGATCGGTATCTATTTCACATCGCACGAGGTCCTCCAATGGGATCCATCACTGGCCTGCTGGCTGCAGGCACCCAGCGAGGCTTGAGGAATCCATGAGCCTACGCGTTTTTGGGCATCGCAACCCCGACACCGATGCGATCTGTTCTGCGATCGCCTATGCCGATCTGCTGCAAAAGACAACTCGGCCAGACGCAGTGGCCGCCTGCTGCGGGCCGCCCAACAAGCGAACCGAATACGTGTTGCGGCGGGCCGGGCTGCCGGCTCCAAAAATCGTGATGGATGTGCGACCGCAGGTGGAGGACGTCTGCCACCCCGACACCGTGACAGCCTCGTTTGGCGACACGTTTCATGAGGCGTTCGAGCGGATGAAGACGCGAGATCTGCGCGCTATTCCAGTGGTTGATGCCAACCGGCGAGTGGTTGGTGTCCTGTCGGTGCTGCACTTGATGGAGCTGTTTTTTCACGATGAAAGCAACCCCACCAAGGCCCGAATGGTGTCGTCGAGTTTGCAGAAGATCTGCGATGTTCTGGGCGGTAGTTTTCAGCACGTGAGCCACCCGGATCGGCGGGACGATTTCCTGGCGGTGGTGGGAGCGATGAGTGCGGAGGGGTTCACTGAGCGGATGCGGCAGCTTCCGAGCGAACGGCTACTCGTAGTGTGCGGAGATCGGCCTACAATTCAATTGCCCGCCATCGAGCAAGGCGTGCGGGTGCTGGTGATCACCGGCGGATTCTCGCTCTCTGCTGGAATGATAGAACTCGCCCGTGCGAGGAATGTGTCGGTGATCTTAAGCCCATTCGACACCGTCAATACGACGATGCGGCTCAAGTCGGCACAATTTATCGACCCTGCTGTTGGCACTGAGTTCATCACAGTCCTAGCCAAGTCTACCGTGACCAACGCGCGGGCCGTGGTGGAGCGGTCATCGCAGCCGGTGTTTCCGGTCGTCACAGACGAGGGCGTGCTCGTGGGGATGTCGTTTCAGTCGGACCTCATCCATCCCCCCAAGCCGCAGATCGTGCTCGTGGATCACAACGAACTTGGGCAAGCTGTCACCGGAGCTGATGAGGCGGAGATTGTGGAGGTGCTGGATCACCATCGCATCGGCGGTGGTCTGAAATCGCAGCAGCCGATTCGGTTTATCAATGAGCCGGTCGGATCGACCTGCACGCTGGTTGCACGGCAGTTTCGCGGGGCAGGAATTACTCCCTCACCGGGCGTGGCGCTTTGCATGGCATCGGGAATCATCTCCGACACGCTCTCGCTGCGATCGCCGACAACCACCGATATCGATCGCGATATGCTTGCCTGGTTAAAAACATTGTGCGAAGTCGATCTGGAGCAGTATGCCAAGGAGTTTTTTGAGATCGGCTCGGCCCTGCGGTCCAGCACGCCTGCAGAAGTGATTAGCGAGGACTGCAAGGAGTTCACCGAACACGCCGTGCGGTTTTCGATATCGCAGATCGAGGAGACAGGCTTCGATTTGTTCTGGGAGCGAAAAGACGAACTGCGCGCCGCGCTGGAGCATTTTGCAAAGCAGCAACGGCTAGATTTTGCAGCGCTTTTAGTCACCGATGTCATGACCAACGGATCGCTCCTCCTCCTATCGAAGGAGTCGGCGGCCTGGGACGACATCAACTATCCGCGTCTGGATCGCAGCCTCTACTCCCTCAAGAATATCGTGAGCCGGAAGAAGCAACTGCTGCCGTTGATTTTGCAGCTCATCAGCCCGGCAGGTGCGTAGTCGGTGGTGCTGGGCCGGGTTGTTGCCGACGCGTGAAGCGCGATGCCACCTACGGCTTGTTCGCCGTGTGAGCCGAGGCCTTCAGTTTGCCGGCAGGCGTATCTGACGCCAGTCGATCAATCATGTCGCAGCAGGCCCTGTGGACGGCTGTCTGCCACTGGCCATCGGTGAGCCCGGCATTCATCTCGGGGCGGGAGTGGCCGTAGATCACGTCGCGGGCGCTGACGACCATCGCTCCGAGCCCATCGGGATGAAAGGCACTCCGCACGTCGGCCGCGCGGCCGCCTTGCCGACCGAAGCCTGGCACGAGGATCCACGTGTGCGGCATTGTAGCGCGGAGAGTGTCGAGCTGCCTCGGCCACGTCGCACCGACAACGGCCCCAACAGCGCCATAGGCAGTGTGGCCAACTGCCGCACTGCTGGCGGTGCGTACGGCCAGTTGTTCGACACCGGCGGCCACATGTTCGTAGATGGTACGACGGTCTGATTCGAGGTCTTGGAAATCTTTGCTGCCGGGGTTGGATGTTTTGACGAGGATAAAGAGGCCTGCATTCCGCGCGGTGGCAACTTTCACGAATGGTTCAATGGAGTCGAGGCCGAGGTAGGGATTGACGGTGAGCGCATCAGCGCCCCACGGGCCAGCCAGCCAACCGTCGGCATAGGCCTCGGCCGTCGATCCGATATCGCTGCGTTTGCCGTCTGCTAGAACGAGTAAATGTTTTGCGTGTGCATGGGCAATCACATCGGCCAGCGATGCCATGCCGTGCGGGCCGATGGCCTCAAAGCAGGCCAGCTGGGGTTTCACGATTGGCACAAGCGGTGCGACCGTATCGATGACATCGCAGCAAAATCGAGTAAACAGTGCAGCGAGTTCTTTTGGATTGGTGATGGATGCAGCGCCGAGGGCAGGGGGCAGGGCATCGCGTTTAGGATCGAGGCCGATGCAGGCAGGAGTGCCGCGATCCTGGATGGCTGCGACGAGTCTGGAGGAGAACGAAACGGCGTGTGTTTGCGAGGTGGGCGACGAAGCAAAAGTGGCTGGAGGAATCGCTGATGGAGTCATAGTGGCACGCGTTTGGCTATGAGTTGTAGCCTTTGCATAGTGGGAAGGAGTGGGGAAGTGAGTTCATGTTGAAGTGCTGGCGATGTTATGCAATAGTGTGGCGGTCGCGGGCCGTGAAGGCGAGAGCCTTCACGGTATTGCGATGGATTCGG
>CAIRDU010000071.1 GCA_903877395.1 uncultured Planctomycetaceae bacterium | reverse complement strand
CGCCATGGTTGCCCTCGAAGGGGTTTACACCAAAGAATCGCTCCTTCAAATGGCCGTCAACGCCATTCCAAAATGTGGGCGCAAAACACAGAAGCTGATAGCGATCACAGATGCCAGCAATGCCGTCTTCGCCCCAGCGATAGGCTTTTGCGCGAGCCATGTCGTACGTGAGAAAAGCCCACGCATTGCCGTTGGCGGAGTAGTCTTCCCGCACGGTGCCCCAGCTCCTGTCGGAGAGATAGGGCCCCCACCGGCGCCAGCCGCCGAGGTCGTCGCCAATCTCGGCAATGCGTAATCGCTCCGCGTCGGGCTGAGTATGGCGATGGTGGTCGTAAGCCGGCATAGTTGGCGCAACTCACTCGTAGAGGGGTGATGTGGGAATGGTGCTGCTGTTTGGCTCAGCCCTGAGCCGTTCCGGCTCTCCGTAATCCTACACCTCACTCCCCCTTGTCGCGATCGGCGCGGTGCATCCGGTATAGCCAGATCAACCGCTTCTGGCTGCACCGCCAACGGACGCTCAAACCGCGAGGTATGCTAGTGCTATCGCGGTGACCAAAGAAACTGCCACATGGTTTTTTTATGAATGAGAATGAAGAATTTGTGCGGGAATTCCTCGTTGAGTCGGCGGAGAACCTCGACCAACTTGACCAAGACTTGGTGGCATTGGAGGAAAACCCCCGCGACCCAAAGCGTCTTGCGAGCATCTTTCGCACCGTGCATACGATCAAAGGCACCAGTGGATTCTTCGGTTTTGCAAAGCTCGGCGCGATTACCCACAGCGGAGAGCACCTCCTCGGGCAACTGCGAGACGGCACGATTGAATTGAGCGACCGCGTCACCGGCGCCCTGCTCACGTTGGTTGACGCAGTGCGGTCGATCCTTGAGACCATTGAAAAGACAGGAAGCGAAGGAGATGCCGATTTCCGTGATCTCTCCCAGACGCTTGCTCGCGTTGCCGACGAGGCAGTTGCGGAGCGGCAAGACCCTAGGAGAGGCGACATCGTTGTCACCCGGTTGAATGCTCTACCGGCTGAACAACAAACCGTGCCACAGACGGTTGCGCAGCCACAGGCGATGGCTCCTCTGCCTGCTGCCGCTGCGACCCTGTTGCCTACCGCACAGTCTGCCCTAGCAGAATCACCAGTCGTCGAGCCTGAGCCGACGCAACCCGTCGTTGCCACAGCGATCGCGCAGCCGAAGGCCTCTGCTCCAGCGGTTGTTGAGGCCTCGATTCGCGTTGATGTTGGGTTGCTCGGATCGCTCGTCGATCTGGTAGGCGAATTGGTGCTGGCTCGAAATCAACTGCAATCAACTGTGAATTCTGACAGGCCTGATGTGCTTAAGCGCCCCGATTTGCTCAAGGTTGTGCAGCGCATTCACGCAGTCACAGGTGGCCTCCAGTCGGCGGCGATGAAGACGCGCATGCAGCCGATCGATCAAGTGTTGAGCAAGTTTCCAAGGATCGTTCGCGATTTGGCTGTCACATGTGGCAAAGAGGTGCAACTTCTCATCGACGGGGCCGACACTGAATTAGACCGCTCGCTCATCGAGACGATTCGTGACCCCCTCACGCATCTAGTGCGTAATGCCGTCGATCACGGCATCGAGGCGCCAGCCGTTCGAACGTTCAAGGGCAAACCTCCCTCCGGTCGGCTTTCCCTGCGGGCGTTTCACGAAAGCGGCCGGGTCACGATTGAAATCAAGGATGACGGCGGCGGTATTCCAGTTGAGGCAGTGCGAGCCAAAGCCATTGCAAGAGGGCTGATCGGGCCCGAGGAAGCTCGATCGCTCAGCGACGACCAGGTGCTTCAGTTTATTTTCGAGCCTGGGTTTTCCACGGCGGCCGCCGTGACGGATGTGTCGGGCCGCGGCGTAGGCATGGACGTCGTCAAAACTAACATCGAAGCCATTGGTGGGACGGTTGATATTGCTAGTCAGAGGGATGTCGGCACAACCGTGCGAGTGCGAGTGCCACTGACGTTGGCAATTATTCCCGCTCTCATCGTCACGTGTGCCGGGCAGCGTTTTGCTATTCCTCAGGCATATGTCCGCGAACTGATCGCCCTGCGAGCAGGGTCGTCAGTCTCAGTGGAGGGGCTTGCAGGCGCACCGGTGATGCGAGTGCGAGGCCGCCTCACGCCGCTTGTCTTTCTCGACGCACTGCTCGATCTGAACATGCAGTCCGTCGGCCATCATGCCGAGCATGGCACGGTTGTGATTGTGAGAGTAGACGACTACGAATTTGGTTTGGTTGTCGAAGGCATTGCCTCGAGCGGTGACATTGTAGTCAAGCCGATTGCCGGGCTGATCGTATCGCTAGGGTTTTATGCCGGGGCGACAGTGATGGGCGACGGTGCCGTGGTCTTGATTCTGGATCCCCGTGGTATTGCGCAGAAGGCGATGATTCCTGCTCGGCCAGACCAAGAGCATGCAAGTGATGCATCGACACCAGCCCCCGATGAGCAACCCAGGTATCTCCTCTGCGAGACGGTATCGGGGCGACAGGTCGCGCTTCCGCTGGAGGACGTTTCGCGGCTGGAAATCTTCTCGTCGGCGCAGTGTGAGCAGGCAGCCGGACGGATGGTGGTGCACCGCGATGGTCGCTTAACGGCCTTAGCTGACCTCGACGATATGCTCGAAGGCGTGAGTGAAAAGCGACCCGCGCTAGGGTTCAAGGCGAGTGCAGCCGCCAGCCTCACGGCTGTGATTGTCGCCGAATCATTGGGTGATGTCGGCCTGCGTGTCAAACGTATCGTGGAGGTGATCCAGTCGCAGTCGCCCCTCAGTTCCGTGTTGTGTGCAGCAGGCGTGCTCGGCACGATCGCGATTGGCGGCCGGGCTACTGAGGTCATTGATGTGCGATCGCTCATTCCCGGGAAGCCAAGCTTACCTGGGGCACCAAGTCTCTCGCGGGTATCAGCATGAGTGTCGTGATGAGCCAGAGCAACGGCCTTACGAGGGTGGCAAGCGATTGCCCCGCACCCACCACCCAACGGTTCTGCGCCTTTCTCGTCGCGGGCAGAGTTTTTGCGGTCGACGCGGCGAGAGTTACCGAGGTACTTCGCGGGCAGTTGCTGACGCCTGTGCCGCAGGCTCATCGAGCCCTTCGGGGTCTTCTTAATTTGCGAGGCCGGATTGTGCCCGCGATCGACATGCGTCTTCGACTCGGGTTCGACGCGGCCGCAGCAGATGCCAGCCACACGAATATTGTTGTGACTGTAGGAGGAGAGTATTTCAGCCTGATGGTCGATCAACTCGTGGATGTGATCGAGATTCCGGTGGGCGCCATTGAGCAGCCGACCGCCGATTCGGACGACCCATCTCGCGACTCTGTCGCAGCGGTTTACGCCGCTGCCAGTGGACTGATCTATTTACTGGATGTCGATCAATTGGTGGCGGGAATATCGGACACAGAATTCGAAAGGAAAATGCGATGAGGAGTGTGCAAAGGGAATCTGATCGAGCAATCGCTGGAAAGCCCGCGGCCGGTTCATGGCTCATGGGATTGGCATCGTTTTGTACCAATCCGCTGCTGTTGTCGCTGTTGCTTGTGTCGCTCGTGCCTCTTGCCTTCATGGGATACGCCACCTACCGCACTGCCTCCGCGGCGCTGGATACGCAAGCCAAATCGCAACTGGATGTTGTGCGGACGATCACGACCAAGCAGGTGGAGCGTTATTTCGTCACCACAGAAGATCAACTGCGAACGCTCGCTGAAAATCCAATGGTGTCAGACGCCCTAGCGGCATTCCGCGACGGATTCGCCAGCGTGATCGCCGACGACTCGATTCCAGTGGACGAGCAGTCGCGGGCTAGACAGGAACTCAACACATTTTATGCAGGCGACTGGGCTGCCGAGTTCCGCCTTCGCAACGCAGAAGATATCACTGCTGCGACGCTGTGCGAATCGCTGGGCGATGCAGCAGCCTATTTGCAATATCTCTACATTCGCCGGAATGAAAACCCAATCGGCTCCAAGGATCTGCTCGATACGGCGGCAGATGCATCGGCGTATTCAGTGGCACATGCCCAGTATCACCCGATTCTGCGGAGCTTCCTGAAAAAGTTTGGGCTGTACGACATCTTTTTGGTTGATGCAGAGACAGGAAACGTAGTGTATTCGGTGTTTAAGGAGATCGATTTTAGTACGTCGCTGCGGACCGGATCGTTTGCCGACACATCACTCGGCCGCGTGTTTCGGCAGGCGGCTTCCAGCAACAGGCGGGACGCCGTTTTCTTCGGCCACTTCGGCCCGTATCTGCCGTCGTTTACTGCGCCTGCAGGATTCATTGCGGCACCGATTCTAGATGGCCGAAAAGTGACGGGAGTGATCGTCTTTCAGTTGCCACTCGACCGGATCAACGCTGTTGTTGGGGAAACGCTGGGCATGGGAAAAACAGGCGAAACCTACGCCGTCGGCCCAGATCGGCTGTTTCGCACCGATTCTCGGTTTTTGGAGGAACTCGGCGTGAAGACAACCATCTGCAATCCGAAATTCAAGGTCGACACACAGGCGGTGCGACAGGCGATTGACAATGGAACGTCGGGGGCGGGCCTCATGCTCGATTACCGCAACAAGCCAGTGCTCTCCTCGTGGGGGCCCGCGATGATCCATCGGGGCGATGGCGCGGGTAACGAGCCAGTGAAGTGGGCGATTGTGTCTGAGATTGATTTGACCGAGGTGACTCAACCGGTGCAGTCGCTCAAGAAGTTTGCAGGCACCATCTTCGCGCTGACAACGCTAGGAGTGCTCTTGCTGTCCGCAAAAATTGCACAGAATTTTAACCGTGCAGCCCGGCGACAACTGACGCTTGTGGAAGGAATTAAAGACAACACCCACACACTCGCGGGTGCTTCCGAGGAACTCACGAGCGTCAGCCAGCAGATGAGTGCCGCCGCCGAAGAGACCACGGCCCAGGCTAACCTCGTTTCGGCCGCCGCCGAACAGGTAAGCGGGAATACGAAGACCGTGTCGTCATCGGTGGAGAACCTAGTGGCAAGTATTTATGAAATCGCCCGCAGCGCTCAGGATGCCGCCAGCGTTGCGAGGCAGTCGGTAGAGATGGCCCGTGCGACCTCACGTACGATGGACGCGCTTGGCGCAAGCAGCACGGAAATCGGGCAGGTTGTGAAGGTGATTACCACAATCGCCGAGCAGACCAACTTGCTCGCGCTCAATGCCACGATTGAAGCTGCCCGGGCGGGGGAAGCAGGCAAGGGGTTTGCGGTGGTCGCCAATGAGGTCAAGGAACTGGCTCGCGAAACTGCGAAGGCCACCGAAGATATCGGCTCGAAGATCGAGGCCATGCAGTCTGACACGTCGCGGGCTGTGGCTGCCATCGCCGAAATCGGCGCCGTGATTGAAAAGATCGACGCATTGCAGACAAAGATCGCTACGGCCGTCGAAGAGCAGTCTGTCACGACGAGTGAAATCAGTCGCAATATTGCCGAAGCAACGGCTGGTTCTACGGAGATTGCGGAGAATATCGTGCAGGTAGCGCAGGCCGCTCAGAGTACGGCCGAGGGCGCCTCCAATGCACAGATATCGTCGCAGGAGTTGGCTCGCATGGCGCAGAATCTGCAGCGATTAGTCGAGGAGTATCGGGCCTGATCGGCCTAGGATCGAATCCCTTGAACGCTCTCATCGTGGACGATTCGAAGACGATCCGCAGCATTCTTGTGCGTGTGCTTAAAGAGATGCGCTTTGAGTGCCATGAGGCGGCCAACGGCATTGAAGCACTTGAGGTACTCGCACGGATTCAGCGGCCCGAAATTGTCACCATCAACTGGCAGATGCCTGTCATGGATGGCGTCGAGTTAATCCAGCGGTTACGGAGTGATCCGATGTACCGCGATCTGCGACTGTTGATGGTATCGACGGAGCAAAACCCAGACAGGATTGCTGCAGCGATTGCAGCTGGGGCAGATGAGTTTATCGCAAAGCCGTTCACTGATGAGGCGATCAAGCGAAAGCTCTTTGAGCTTGGGGCGTGTAGCGTGCCGGAGGCGGCCGCATCGCGATCACCCATTCGCGTGCTCATCGTGGATGACTCGGCTGCCATTCGCAGCATCCTGACTGCCACGCTCTCTGCCGACACGGAGATACGTGTGGTTGGCACCGCAGCGGATGGGCAGATCGGTCTGGCGCGGGTTGCCGAAGTGGCCCCTGATATTGTGTTGCTCGACGTCGAAATGCCGGTGATGGATGGCATCACGATGCTGCGAGAACTGCGTCGGCTTCAGCCTCGCTTGCCGGTGCTGATGTTTTCGAGCCTGACCGAACGCGGTGCCAAGGCGGCACTGGATGCGCTCGTTGCAGGGGCCAACGATTACGTCGCCAAGCCCAAGGGGTCGAGCCCAGAGGAAGTCGCCGCTCGGATCAAGGCGGAGTTGATCCCAAAGATGAAGGTGTTGGTGCCACGGTATAGTGTCGACTCAGGGAAGTCGTTGGCAACGCCCTTCGCCCGTATCCAGCGGCGGCCTCGTAGCGAAGCAGTTGCGGCTATTGTGGTGGCCGTCTCGACAGGAGGCCCCAGTGCGCTGGCCGACGTGCTGCCAGCGTTTGTGTCAAAAACAGCCCCGCCCGTCTTGATTGTGCAGCACATGCCGCCAGTGTTCACGAGCCATTTGGCCGAGCGGCTCACCAAGATCTGCGGCCTGCCTGTGGCAGAGGCAAAGCAGGGACAGATCCTTGCCCCAGGTGAAATACTGTTGGCGCCTGGAGGCATGCACATGGGCGTGGTGAAAACGGGGCTTGGGGTCGCCGTGGAGCTTCGAAGCGACCCGCCGGAAAATTCTTGCCGGCCGGCTGCCGATGTGCTGTTTCGTTCGGCGGCCCGCGTGTGGGGGGCGGGCACACTGGGTGTCGTGCTTACGGGAATGGGGCGAGACGGTTTCAAGGGCAGCGAGGCAATCGTCGCTGCAGGTGGCGCCGTGCTGGCCCAGGACGAATTCACAAGCGTTGTCTGGGGAATGCCAGGTCACGTCGCCCGCGCTGGAATGGCCGATGCGGTGTTGCCGCTATCGCAGTTAGGGGTTGAAGTGGCGCTGCGACTTAAGCGGCGGAGCATTTGAACAACGTGAGGAGGGCGCTCGAGTGACTATCGGCCCTGAAGCATTCGCGTTTCTGCAGCAGTTTCTTAAAAAGCGCAGCGGCGTCGTCGTGGACGAGAGCAAAGTGTATCTCGTCGTCGCCAGGCTCTTGCCTGTCGTGCGGCAGCACAAACTTATGAGCCTCGACGCGCTCGCTGACCGACTGCGTCTCACTTCAGATGCGGCGATCCAGCGAGATGTACTCAACGCCATGATGACGCACGAAACGTCATTCTTTCGGGACAAGTCGCCATTCGAGACATTGAAGCAACTCATTCCGGAGATGGTCAAAAAGCGAGGGGTGATGCGGCAGTTGGTGCTCTGGTCAGCGGCAAGCTCCACCGGCCAAGAGGCCTACAGCATCGCCATTCTGATCAATGAGCATTTTCGCGAACTCCTGGCGACCTGGAAGATACGGATCATCGCCACCGACATCTCCGATGTGGTTCTCACGCGGGCCCGCGAGGGTATTTTTAACGAACTGGAAATTGTGCGAGGTCTGCCACCGTCGCTGCTGCGAAAATACTTTACGCCGCTCCAAGGAAAATGGAGCATTTCGCAGGAATGTCGCCGCCTCGTCGAGTTTCGCCAACTCAACTTGAATGATCCATGGCCGGTGATGCCGCCTTGCGACATCGTATTTCTCCGCAACGTTCTCCTCTATTTTGATGTGCCGACCCGCCGCACGATTCTTGAAAAAATGCGAAAAATAGTGCGTCCTGATGGGGGGCTCTTTCTGGGCGGTGCCGAAACCATGCTCGGTATCAACGAAAGCTACAGCCGCCTAAGCGGCATGGGCTGCAGCTACTATCGCCCGAAGCCATAAATGCTCTGCAAGCTGGCAGCGTATTGTGAAAGGCTGCGTCAGCCGTGCCACTCGATGCCGAGGATCGATACATCGTCTAGCGGCCCCTTCGGCAGGCACCACGTCTGCACAGCATCGAGTAGGTGAACCACGTTCGCCTCGAGTGGCTGGGCGCGAACAGACTCGATCAAAGCTTTCATGCGGTCGTCGCCCAACTGTTCGAGCGACTCGCTCATGGCCTCCGGCACGCCATCCGAATAAAGATAGATGCGATCTCCGGGCTGGAGTTGGATCGTCTGCTCCTCGTATTCGATGTCGGGAACAAAGCCGATCGGAAATCCCTCGCACTCGATGAGTTCAAGCGGGCCTTCCTTCGGCACTCGCACCAGCGGCGGATGCCCCCCCGAGACAAATCGGAGTTGTCCGCTGGGCACGTGCAGAACACCGTAGAGCAGTGTGAAGTAGAGCCCAGCCTGTTCGTCCGCTTGAAAAATGCGGTTGAGTCGCGTGGCCACTTCTGCCGGCCCAGACACCACAGGTGGTCCACCATTTTTGCCGGGACGCACCAGCAGAGACGAATCGGAAATTTTTGGGGTGAGGAATGCCCCGATGGTTACAGCCAGAAGCGAAGAGGGCACGCCATGACCGCTGACATCGACGACGAACATCCCAACGTGTTCGGCGTCGAGCGGAAATATATTTAAAAAATCGCCGGCGAGTTCTTGGCACGGCACATACCGCCAAGCCACGGTCATCGATGGAATCGCAATGGCCTCGCCGGGCAAGAGCGACCGCTGCACTTTGGCAGCGGCGTGTAAATCACGGATCATGCGTGCGTTGCTTCGCTCGACCTGCTCGTTGAGTTCGGTCAGAATGGTATTCGATTTTTCGAGCGATGTTTTCGCTACCGATAGCGACTGATTGGACTCGATCAGCTCCTTATTTTTTGCCACTGCGTTCTCGAACGTGGAGACCAGCAGGTTGAGTACTTGCTGCCGGCCCGCCTTCACACGAAACTTTTGCTCCGCAAGCGTGACCTCCAGCACCACGCCCGCCGTCTCATCCAGATCTTCCAGCGGCGTATCGAGGAGCGATTCCATACGGGCTAGCAGGTAGTCGGGTTCGTAGGGCTTGGTGACATAGTTGTCGGCGCCTGCGTCGAGGCCGCGGATGATGTCAACAGGATCGGAGAGCGTGGAGAGAAGAATCAGCGGGATCGTCTTGAAGAGTGGATCAGACTTCACCGCTGCGCAGAGTTGATAGCCTGTCATTTCCGGCATTTCAATGTCGGAAATGATGATGGCGGGCCGCCGTTCCCGCACCATCTCAAGTGCCTTGGCGCCATCGATGGCCCATCGCACCGTGTGTCCGGCCTCCACGAGCCGCCGTTCAAGCATCTTGGCTTGAATGCGACTGTCTTCAGCGATCACAACATCGACGCAGCGTCGCTGCTTTGTGACCCCGCCACCGGCCAGCGGGTTTGCCTGCGTTGTCGCGTCCATAAGATCTTTCTCTGGTTCTAGAATTTGGCGAGTGCTTCGGCAGCATCTTTATGGATGGCAAAGAGCTTGTTGAGATTGGTTAGTTTGAACACTTCGTAGATCTGTGGAGCGATACCGCACATCTTCAAGCGACCCTTGAGCAAATTGACTTTACGATGAGTCTGGCCGAGCAAGCCGAGCATGGCGCTGGACATAAACTCGACGTTCGAGAAATCGAGTAACAGGTCGAGGTTAGGCCGATCGGCGATCAGACGGAAGAGTTCGACTCGCAACTCGTCTAGAACACCTTCGTCGAGAATTTTTTTGTCTTTGAACTGGGCCACCTCGACCTTGCCAATTTTTGTCACGTCGAGTTTTCGAAACGGTTCCGTGGTCATCAGTACTCCTTAGAGAGGATGGTCGAGGGCCTTCGAGGGCCTTGAGTTTCTCAGCCTTCATTTTCGAGTCTATCGTGGCCGAGAATGCCAGTGCAGGCAACTCCTAGACGATTCGTAGGCTCTAGTCGTAGGTCCTAGTTCGTAGGTCCTAGTGGACACAGGGCGAGACTCGTTGGGCCGCAGGGCGAGGCTAGGGCCACACTTACTCGCGGAGCAGTCGAGAGAGCGTGTTGGCATGTACGCCGAGCAGTTTGGCTGCACGCGATTTGTGGCCTCGCGTTATTTCAAGAGCCTGCTTGATTGCCTGTTGGCGAAGTGTCTCGAGATCCAAGCAGGGTAGGCGGCCAGCAGAATCGCCATGCGATGTGGTACGAGAGCGAACCGGCAGCTGTGGCTCGGTTTGCAGCACATAAGCCTGCTCGATCACGTGCGATAACTGCCGCACATTGCCAGGCCATTGGAAGGCACAAAAATCGGCAAGCGTTTCAGCGGTCGGCTGCCAGACAGGCAAGCGGTAGCGGTCAGCAAACTGCCGTGAGAAAAAATCAATAAATTCTGGGATATCGTCAGATCGTTCGCGGAGCGAAGGCACCTGCAATTCGATCATGTTGAGACGGTAGTAGAGATCTTCGCGGAACGAGCCATTCTCAACTTCAGTTTCGAGGTTGCGATTAGTGGCAGCGACCACTTGTACGTCGATCTGAACGGGTTCGGTGGCTCCCACAGGCAGCACCTCGCGCTGCTGGAGCACGCGCAATAGTTTCGGCTGCAATTCCGCAGGCATCTCGCCGATTTCGTCCAGAAACACCATGCCGCCCTGGGCTGCGCGAAAGATGCCGAGCGAACGACCTTGGGCGCCAGTAAAGGCTCCCTTCTCGTGACCAAACAATTGACTCTCCGCCAGAGACGGAGTGAGCGCCGCGCAATTCACAGGCACGAAGATTTTGTCTTTGCGAGGTCCGCTGCGGTGTAGCAGTCGAGCCCACAGTTCCTTGCCAGTGCCCGTTTCACCAGAGATCAGCACCGTGCATTCGACTTCTGCCGCACGATCGATTGATCGCGCAATCCGTCGCATCGCCACATTGCTGCCGAGCACCCAATTCCTAGACGGTTCACTTCCGGATTCCGCCTCGCATGCAACGCCACCGCGATCGTTTGCACCGACTGTGGCAATTGGATCAAGCGCACCCCCGCGAGGTTCTCGCGCAGCGCGAACACTGCTGCGGAGACGGCTATTTGAATCGATGGATGCCATGCAAAATTCGGATGGAGCGAAGGACGCAAATAAAAAGTGAAAGCCGAAGGGTTTTGGATATGCAAGGAGAGTGTAAAAGAAGTAAAACTTACTTACGAGCAACCACTACCCCTCGATGGTCATTAGCGTAGTCGAGTTCCTAGGCAAAAGCAACATTTTTTGTGCGTGGGTGGAAGATTTTTTTTGGGGGCTCGTCCAAGCCCCGAAAAAACCTCTTTAAATGGCTGTAAATAAGCCATTGTGGCTCTTTTTTTTCACTCTGGACACAAGCAAATTCGGCAGCCGCCCTCTTCCGCCGATCTGTGCCCCCAATCGCCCCCCTGTGTTCCCTGTTTGCGTCCTTTGTCGTTTGTTGTGGGGCCCTGCAAACTCGGCCCCACAAGCCTGTAGGGCACACCCGATTCTGACGAACCGGCAAAATTCAATAGTGGGCGATACAGGATTCGAACTTCCATGGTATCACTCGGGAAAAACGCCACTCTTCACACAGGACGACGCAGAATCCGACGCAAGTTCTACCGGCCTCGATGCACTGACCGAGAGTTGGGGCCTGCTCACTGCTGACGATCGCAGGCGAATCATTGCCATCGTCAACGGACGACTGGCGTCTCGTGAGGCTGGAAGTCTTGAAAACCGCCCGCTTGACGCCCAACCAAAGG
>CAIRDU010000070.1 GCA_903877395.1 uncultured Planctomycetaceae bacterium | reverse complement strand
GTGGAAGCAGTCACCCAGTTTTGAACTGGTGTTTGCGACCGACCGATCGCACGTGATTGCTCGGAATGCTCGGCAAGAAGCGGTGAAACCAAACCCAAAAAAAGCGTCGCCGAGCGAGCGCTATCTGCTTCGGTTTGCAGACGGCAAACTGATGGCCTTGCGAGAGGCAAACAACCTGGCCGAGTTGGACCAGATCGAAAACATTCGCGCAGAATCTGGGAGCCTCCGGCTCCAGGTTTTTGTAGATCAGGAGCGAGGCCGGCTGGCAGTGGTATTGCCACAGTCTATCCCAGTGCCAGCCATCGACCTCACGCTGCCGCCGCAGGCCACCGAAAGAGCGGCTCCCCAGCCCGGTGGTTGGCAAATCGTGCTGCATAACGGCGACGTGCGTCTAGAAAGCCTTCGGGTTCGTCCTTGGGACGGTGGCGATCCCCGCATCAATACATCCCCACACATCGCGCTATCGTCCCAGGCTGCTCCACGAGCCAATGGCGGCACAGAGAGCAAAGAGATCGCGGGCATCGTGACCGCATTCGCTCCAGAGACCAGGGCGTTTGTGATTCAGGATGGGGAAACCAGCCGGTCGCTCCCCGAGGCCACTGTGAGCGAAATCGTGTTTCCTCAAGACGCTCCACCAGTCGAACCGTCAAAAGATGTTCCAGCGGATCGCCCTGCTCCGTCGCTTCTCGCGGTGCTTGCTGGAAATCAACGCGCCAGCGGCCATCTGCTCAAGGTAAAAGATGGAAACGTGTGGCTGGAGTGCGAGGCCTTCGCGGATCCTATGGCCTGTCCAATCTCGCAGTTGGTGGCCTTGGAAGCCATCCGTGGGAATAGGGTGTCGGACATCGCAACAACATCGCCATCGGCAGGCCGTCTGGGGCGACTGGAAGCCGATGGATTGCTGGCACCTGGTTGGTTGGAGGCTACTCAGCCAGTCGCACAGCAGCGTTGCCTCAGTTGGCACCCCCGAGGTTGCGTCAACGCCAGTGCATTTGCCAGCGGGCCGCTCTCTGCAAAGATCGTCTACCGCGTCATCGATGTCTCGAAGCCTAAAGAACGTCGTCTCGGAGGGATTGGCGCTGGCATTGGGCGAAACAATGACCGCTGGAGGATCAACATGATCTTGCACGATGGGGCGGCACAACAGGATGGCCGGTTGCGAGGCGGGGAAGAAATTCTTGGAGTTGGGCAGGGAGAGCATGGCGCTCTGATCAAGACGCAGACGCTTGGGTTGGAGGAGGTGCAGGATCTGCTGCGAGGACTACCGGGCACGGCAGTGCGGTTGCTGGTTGCATCAGAAACCCCTGCAGCCAATCAAAAGTCAATCGAATTGACCCTCGTTCGCCGCGAGCTAGATCTTTCGCAACCTTTGGATGCCAGCAGCGCGATGTTGGATCAGGCGATCAAAACACAGCAACGCCTTGCGCCAGCTGACATCGTAATGCCGGCGCACGTTGCTGCCCAGCAGGCACAATGTTACCTGCGCAATGGCGATCAGTTTTCCTGCACGGTTTTGGCGGCCGACGGCAAGGGATTGCGAATCAAAGGCGACATCATCGACGCAGAAGGCACCGCTACGTTTCTGCTCACCGAGTGCGTGCAGGCCGTCGAGCTCTTGCCAACGAGTGTGCAAACGATTTCTTTGGAGAAGCGAGACCGTCTCCTCACGCTGCCCCGCATGCAACGAGCCGATCCGCCCACGTATCTCGTGCGATCCACGTTGGGTGATTACCTTCGCGGAAAGCTCCTGTCGATGGATGCCACAGTGGTGCGAATGAGCGTGCAATCCAAAATAAAGGAATTGCCACGCAGCCAAGTCGCGAAACTGATTGCGTTACAGATGGCAGAAACAGCCGTCTTTCCATCGCCGACGGCAGGCTTTACAGAAATGCCGAGCGATCTGCCCCGTATTTCTGTGCAGGGAGTGACCGGGAGCGGTTTTCGACTCACGCTCTTGGCCGACCGCATCGAGGGCAACGTAGTATTCGGCCGAAGCGGAGCGATTGGAAAATGCCGAATGGATCTCTCTACGGTTGACGAACTGCTGATCGGCGGGGCAATTGAAGGGCAATCGCCTCGAGCATTCCCATACCGGCAGTGGCTCCTCACGCCGGCCAAAGACCCGAAGAATGCCCCGCCTCAACGGGCGGTTGACGCTGGGCATCAAGCGGCCGACGGCGTGAACGCTCGCGAGGGAAACGCAAGCGCGTTCAACTCGAATGAAATCCTCACCGATCGAGAGAGGCAGTGGATCGGCAAAAAGCCCCCTCTTGCCTCGCTCGTTATGCCACTCCTTGATGCCCATCCCAATGGAAATGAGGGAGTATCGATTGCCAGCCATGAGGGGCAGATTATTGTATTGGAATTCTGGTCTGCAGCGGTCCAGCCAAGTGTTGACGCTCTTTCAAAAGGAGCCGCTGTGGTTGGGGAATACGCCGACCAAGGGGTCATGCTGCTGGCTGTGAATCTGCGGAGCACAGTTGCTCAGGCGCGGCAGGCGATTGCGTTGCGGGAACTGTCCGGCCAATTCGCGATTGCACTGGATCCAAAGGCGTATTGGGAGACCAATCTGAACATCGGCCAGATGGCTCTTCCCTATTGGATCGTGGTTGACCGTTCCGGGAAGATTGCGGCCATGCTCAACGCAGAAGGGCGACCGGCTGCGATTGATGAACTCCGTACGACGCTCGCCCAATTGGTTGAGCGATCGGTTGATGAACGACTGGAGTTTGAGCAACTCAAAGTGGCCCGCACTGCCGCCTTGGCAGGAGATCGCGGGTGCCTCACGCCGTTGGGCCAACTGCTCTCCTCCTCCACTCCGTTGGTGCGACAGCGGAGCATTGAGTTGCTGAGGCAACTCACGGGCATTATGTCCGAGGAACTCCCGTACTCCAACAGCGATCCCGATCAAAAGCGGATAGAAAATGCCGTTGGCTGGCGGCAGTGGATTGCCCGCAGCGGCATCACCGCACGCATCACATTTCCGAAGTCGGCTGTCCTCGTCGGTCAGGTGGGCCGCACGCTTCTGTGTGGCTCCAAAGACGTTGTCGAGTTTGACGTCCATGGTGTCGAAACATTTCGGGTGCCATTCACAGGGGCGTGGGCTTGCCAAGGCCTGCCCAACGGCCACCGCTTGGTGGGCAGCCATGCAGAGAGATTTCTTGTGGAGTACGACGAGTCTGGAGACGAGGTATGGCGTGTCTCCAATATGCCCGGTGGGCCGATGAGCGTGCAACGTTTGGACGATGGCAACACGCTGGTGTCCCTCTCCGACGCCAATCGCGTTGTCGAATACAGTCCCGACGGCACTATTCTCTGGGATGTGACACTGCCGGGCCGCCCTTGCGATGCACGCCGTATCGACAACGGTCTTACGCTCGTCGCGATGCACAAGGCCGGCCGTATTGCAGAGATTGACCGCAACGGAAAGGAAGTGTGGGCTGTCGAAGCCCTACAGGATCCGCAGGCAGCACAGCGTTTGCTAAGCGGCAACACGCTGGTGCTTCTTACTACACCTGGCATCGTGCAGGAAATAGACCGCTCCGGAAACGTGGTCTGGTCGAAGGGGGGCTTTGCGATTCCAGTGGACGCGCAGCGGCTTCTCGACGGTAACACGCTCGTGCAACAGCAAGACGGCGCCCTCATCTTGCTCGACGAAAGTGGAGGGCAGATATCGCGTGATGCAACCCGAGCCTCTGGGAGCCGATTCCATCGTTACTAGTTTATTTGTTATCGCGAGGCATCCCCCACGATGCCATGCTGGTACGCTCTTGACACATCATCTGTTTGTGCCGGCCATTCCAATGGGTCTGGCTCCCAATGCACGTTGGGTTTCACCGGTGCGGGCGTTGACTGTAGCCGCTCTGTGGCTCGCTGCTTTTTTTCTTTCGGTCGATCGTTTGGCTCGCGCTGCAGAACCGGCAACGAGCCTTGAGGCCGCAGTTGGCCTCTTGTTTGCCGCCCAGCCTCAAGAATCGGCCATCATGTTTGACACGCTGGTCAAGGCCCAGCCACTGTGTGAGCCCGATCTCTGGCAGCGTGGGCTGGCACTCTATTATGCCGATCGCTTCGCAGACGCTCAGCGGCAGTTTGAACTCCACCGCACTGTCAACCCGAATGATGTCGAGAATCCGGCCTGGCATTTTGCCTGCGTGGCGCGTCAGCGCGGCGCAAAGGCAGCTAGGCAGGCACTGCTACCGGTGGGTCCTGATGCCAGGGTGCCGCTGGCGGAGGTGCTGGCCTTCTACAGAGGATCCATTGACGCAGAGGCCGTGCTGTTGGCAGCTGATGCTGGCCCCGAGGGAGTTCGACGCAACCAGCGTTGCTACGCGCACCTCTATCTGGGGCTCCATGCAGAAGCCACCGGCGCAACCGACAAAGCAAAAGAGCACATGCTGCTGGCGGCTGGAAAATACTCCATGGATCACTTCATGGGGAAAGTCGCACAGATGCACGTGAAACTGCGAGGCTGGCAAGTGGCTCAGACCGATCCGCTGCGAGTTGGCATGGAGCTTTCCTATCCGCCGTTTGAGATGACTGATCCGCAGGGCAGGCCCACGGGCGTGAGCGTGCGATTGGCCGAGGCGCTCGGACGGTATCTCGGTCGCACGGTTGTCGTGGAGAATATT
Organism: uncultured Planctomycetaceae bacterium; assembly: GCA_903877395.1. Classification (GTDB taxonomy): domain Bacteria; phylum Planctomycetota; class Planctomycetia; order Pirellulales; family UBA1268; genus BAIKAL-G1-2R. Next base: position 1,706 of record CAIRDU010000070.1, on the reverse strand, counting down.
GCATTCGATGGCTTAATTCCCGCGCTCAAGACGGGCAAGATTGACTGCATTATTTCATCCATGACCGCGACGCCGCAGCGAGCCAAATCGATCGCGTTTTCAGAGCCGTATCTCAAGACGGGCCTCAGCTTGCTTGTGGGCGTGAAGTCGTCGGTGCAGGCGGAGCCAGACTTGAATGTGAAGGGCCGCGTGGTGGCCGTGAAGAAGGGCACCACGGGCCATCAATACGCCGCCACGTCGCTCCAGCAGGCCCGCGTGCTCGTGCTCGATAAGGAGTCGGCGGCTGTGATGGAAGTGGTGCAGGGTAAGGCGGATGCATTTCTCTACGATTCGCTCTCGGTCTACCAGAATCACAAGCGGCATCCCGACCAGACCCGTGCGATCCTTCGGCCGTTTCGGGAAGAAACATGGGCCGTAGGCGTGCGGCAAAACGACGCTGGCTTGCGAGGCCAGATCAACTCATTTTTGCGAGCATTTCGCGAACAGGGCGGCTTTGAGAAACTTGGCGATGAGTTTTTACCAGAAGAAAAAGCGGCTTTTGCAGAGCAGGGGATCCCATTTTATTTTTAGCCATCCTGCTGTGCCGGAAAGTCGCGTGGTATAAGAATTGGTTGTATGTCCCGTGCTGTTGCCCATGCCGCTGTCGTTGTTGTATTTGCCTCGCTGATCGCGTTGGCATTCTGGCGACTGAATTACACGTGGAATTGGGCTGGCGTCTGGGAATACCGGCAGAAATTCCTGCAGGGCTGGTTCACAACAGTGGGGTTGAGTTGTGCGTCGCTCATTGCCAGTAGCATGATCGGTGTTGCGGCTGCGCTGTGTCTGCAGTCGCGATTGCCAATCGTTGAAGCTGTCGGTCGCGTGTATGTTGAGTTGATTCGCGGCACGCCCCTGCTGGTGCAATTGCTCATCGGATTTTATGTGATCGCCAGCGCCATCGGCTTGGAAAACAGATTTGTTGTGGGCGTGCTTGTGCTATCGCTTTTTAGCGGAGCCTATATGGCAGAGATTTTTCGCGGCGGTCTGGAGGCTATTCCGCAGACGCAGCGAGACGCCGCCAGGTCCATCGGCCTGACTCCCATGCAAACACTTCGGTTCGTGATTGTGCCGCAGGCCGTGCGACTCGTGCTGCCTCCTGTGGCCGGCCAACTCGTATCGCTCATCAAGGATTCATCACTGCTATCGGTGATTGCCATCTCGGAGTTCACGCTCAATGCTCAAGAGGTCAATTCATTTACGTATTCCACGTTGGAGAGCTATCTGCCACTGGCCGCGGGCTATTTGATCCTCACGCTGCCGCTGTCGGCCTTGTCACGATTCTTAGAAAAACGGTTTCGCTACGAAACCTAGCTACGAAACGGAAACCTAGAAGCTTTCCGCAGAGAACATCGCACCCATGAAACTCGAAATCACAGAACTCACGCAGCGGTTTGGCAGCGTGTGCGTGCTGGATCGACTGCAGTTGGTGACAGGCACTATTCAGGCGCTCGTGCTTGTCGGGCCATCCGGTGGAGGCAAGTCGACATTGCTACGCATTCTGGCTGGCCTCGATCTGCCCGTGTCCGGCCGAGTTGCTTTCGATGGGAAGCCGCTGCCCCGCGACGAAAAGAGCCTACGAGCCTACCGGTGCACAGTTGGGACAGTCTTTCAATCGTATAATCTCTTTCCGCACCTCTCGGCACTCGACAATCTCCTTTTGCCGCTGG
>CAIRDU010000069.1 GCA_903877395.1 uncultured Planctomycetaceae bacterium | reverse complement strand
GATTCTGCTGGCCCTGAGGCGTGCGGGGCTTTCTGGCCAGGATATCGCCGCATAGGAGCCTCAATTTTGGCGCAGTTTGACAGTTGAATTTGCGGGCGATTAGAGTTCGCAGTCTCACAGTGACTTTTTTGGGAGGCTCCCTTTCGCCGACAGCCTTCCGCACGACCCTTTTTTCGGAGACTTCTGAATCGTGAACATGACCCTGAAATTCGCGCACGCCTCCCGTGCCTTCATGGCCTTTCTCGCCGTCCTTGTTGCCGCGATCTCTCCTGCGATTGTGTTTCCCGCAATCGCTCAGGCGGCTACACCGGAGGCCCAAGCCTCGTCGGAAGCCGTCTGGCTGTTTGGCGTTTACGGCTTGTGGTGGTCGCTGGCCGTGGCCGGTTCGATGCTCGCGCTTTTTCAAGCATGGCAGTTCTTTCAGTGGATGAAGGTTCAGCCTGCTGGCAATCAGAAGATGATTGAAATTGCTGGCTACGTACGGACTGGGGCCGACGCCTATCTCAAACAGCAATACAAGGTGGTGGCTGGGTTCTTCCTCGTGATTTTTCTCTTGCTGCTCATTCTGGCTTTTGTGCTCAAGGTGCAAAGCCCGTGGGTGCCATTTGCGTTTCTCTCCGGCGGTTTCTTTTCTGGACTGGCCGGTTGGTTTGGGATGAAGACGGCAACTCTGGCAAGCAACCGCACGGCTGCAGGCGCCGAGCGATCCCTCAACGAAGGCTTGCTCGTAGCTTTTCGCTCGGGCGCTGTGATGGGGCTGACAGTGGTGGGCTTGGGACTCTTGGACATCATGCTCTGGTTTTTCATTCTCTACTGGCTGGTGCCAATGTTTGGGTTTAAGCCGCTGTCGCTGGAGGAGATCACCGTCACGATGCTCTGCTTCGGCATGGGAGCAAGCTCGCAGGCACTCTTCGCGCGTGTTGGCGGTGGGATCTTCACAAAAGCGGCTGATGTTGGGGCCGATCTGGTTGGCAAGGTCGAACACGGCATTCCAGAAGACGATGCTCGTAATCCCGCTACGATCGCCGACAATGTTGGCGATAACGTGGGCGACGTGGCGGGCATGGGTGCCGATCTCTACGAGAGCTATTGTGGCAGTATTTTGGCCACATCGGCGCTCGGAGTGGCGGCGTTTGTAGGCGACTATCGGATGCAGATGGCAGCCCTCTTTCTGCCGATGGCGATTGCCGCAGTCGGCACGCTTTTGTCCATCTGGGGCATCTGGCAGGTGCGAACCCAAGAGGATTCATCCCAGAAGGCACTGCTTGCGGCGCTCGCCAAGGGCATCAACTTCTCCACGATGGCCATCGTAGGTGCCTCTTTTGTGATTACATTTCTCCTCGTCGGGTGGGTTCACATCGGCATTGCCGTCAGTGTAATCGTTGGCCTCGTGGCTGGCTGGTTGATCGGCAAGTGGACCGAATACTCAACGAGCAACGAATACGCGCCCACTAAGGAACTTGCCGATCAGGCCCTCACCGGCCCGGCAACGATCATTATCGGCGGCATTGCCGAGGGCATGCTCAGCACGTGGGCACCGGTGCTGATCACTGGTGCGGCCACGCTCTTGGCGTTTGGTTTTGCCAACGGGTTTGACTTTAAGGATCCCAACACATTTGCCTTGGGTCTCTATGGGGTGGGCATCGCTGCAGTCGGAATGCTCTCCACGCTTGGCATTACTCTGGCAACGGATGCCTACGGGCCAATCGCCGACAATGCCGGTGGCAATGCTCAGATGGCTGGGCTGGACGAAGTGGTGCGAGAGCGGACAGACGCACTGGATGCCCTAGGCAACACTACGGCCGCCACGGGCAAGGGATTTGCTATCGGTTCAGCGGCCTTGACCGCGCTGGCGCTTTTGGCTGCGTATATCGAGGAAGTGCGAATCGGATTTGATCGCTGGGGCCAGGTTGTGGCAGAGAACATTCCCGGCGAAGCCCTGCAGCGGCTCTATGTGAAAGGCGAAAAACGCGATCTCAAGGAAGGAGATTGGGTGAAACTGGCCGGTGGACTTGCCGTGAAGATCGGCGCAGATCCGGAGAAAAAT
>CAIRDU010000068.1 GCA_903877395.1 uncultured Planctomycetaceae bacterium | reverse complement strand
TTTAATGATACGGCGACCACCGAGATCTACACAGGCGAAGACACTCTTTCCCTACACGACGCTCTTCCGATCTCCCCACGACCGTAGCGAATGCCAGTAGCCACGACGCGGTTATGATCGTCGTCGGCCACGACCAGCGGCACCACTGCGCCAGTCTGACTGGATTGAAAATGCTCGAGCGGGCCAGTCGTCCAACCCTCCGTGGCCCGCCACCCGGCTGCCAGAATATGAACCACATCGCCCACGCTTGAGGCAACGCCGAGGTTCACGCATCCCACCAGAGTGGATCCCGCAGGAGCCTGAACAAATCGCACTTCGTCGCGGATATTCCACGGGTCGCCATACGGACATCCCAGAGCCACGATGATTTCGCAGTCATCCGGACGGTTCTCCAATACGCTCACAAGCGTTTCTTCGAGCGCGGCAGTATCTGTCGGCGTCGGGATGACGATCGACAGCATTGGCTGTTTCAACATCGTGTCTGACATCGTCGTATCCCGCAGGCTCAAAATAATGAGTGGTCGGCAGCCATCAGCCCGCCGAAACCCATTTCCACACCGATCCCCCAAAACGCACGCAGCACGGACTGGCCCAACATGGATCCAACCCCGGACGGAAAAACGCGACGCAGACCCGCTGTTAAGCGGCGGCCCGTTGCGGTTGCAATTCCGTGAACAGGTTCACCGTGTGTAGCATCTCCCCGTCGGCATCGTAAAACTGAAGCACGCCAACATCAATCAGCCACATGGCGAACATCTCTGCCACGCGGTAGCAGCGGGCAACGCAGCGGCCTCGGTCGATGCGGATGTTCTCCTGAACGTCTGCCACGTCCACGGCGTCAGCACCGAGATCGAGGAAATATCGGGTCACAAGGTGACGCACGTCAGCGGCATGCATATGCAATCGCATTGAAGGCAACCTCCTGTTGCGGACTCGTTTCGAACGACTTCCTGTCGGTCGGGGCGGGAACCTTAGTGGGAACCCAATGGCAATGAAAGGTGAATTTTCTAAGACTGATCCATCATCCATCTGCCAAGCCCGATTCATCGGCCATAGGAAGCATCGTCTGGCACGGCGGTCTGGGGTGATCTTCCTCTTTGAAGTCTGTTCAACCCGCATGCCCAGAAGCCTTTGGCTATGTTGCCCGAATGCCCCAAGCCTCACGCCCTGCCACAGCGGCCCTCGGCTTTTGTCGTTTTGCGCGCCCAAATGCTTCAGCCCATTGAAACGTTAGAGGCGGGCTGTCCACTCGGCCGATTCGTAGCGGTCTCGCATTAATTCGGCGACGCGATGGCGAGGCCAATCGGTGCGAGTGGAGCCAACGCCATAGGCCTTCTGAATGAGCTGATCCAGCGTGTGTCGGCCCAGTTCCAGATTGGCCAAGAATGCTCCATGGGTTCGCCGCGCGCGGTAGTCGGGTTCGCGGGGCGGATGCCGCAGCAGGCGGCCTACCATTGCAATGTCAAAATGGTCGAGCAGCGTACCGTGGTAGAGCGAGGCGTTTCGCCGCACCCGCAGGGCGTTGCCAGAGACTTTCATCGCCCCCATTGCGGTGAGCAAAACAAGGTCGCTGGAACCACGTCGCTCAATTGGTAGCCCCAGGGCTGCAATCGCACTGCAAAGCGGGTCAAGCATGTCGGTATGAATCCGCTCGATGGTCGGAGCAGATTGAGAATAGGGCGAGACAACCGACCACATCAGGCATCCCGGGCCCACGAGAACCGTGCCGCCTCCACTCGGCCGCCGAACGATCTGTGCGCCCACCTCAGCACATGCCTCACGGTCGACTTCCTCATCCAGTCGGCCCGATGCTCCCACCACCACCACAGGCTCGCGCGCCATCCATGTGCGAACCACGACCGTCTCAACGAGCCCTTCGTGTGCCTCGGCTAAGATCGCTTCATCCAGGGCGAGATTTTCCGCAACAGAATCGAGTTGGACTTCCAGCCAGACGGCTCCTGCGTGCGCGATGGGGTCGGGAAATGGGGCCAAGGTCGCGTGGGGGGTTGCGGCTATCAAAGGACGTTGACGCATGAGGTTG
>CAIRDU010000067.1 GCA_903877395.1 uncultured Planctomycetaceae bacterium | reverse complement strand
CTGCGGCCAATCGTGGATGATGTGCGTGTCTTTACCGACAAGATCGCACGGCACCCCGAACAGCTTGGTGTGCGAGGCGCCATCGACCGTCGCCCAGGCGTCAAGTAGGGCCCTGCTGTACGGAGGCCGCGGGAATCTTCTACGCTCCGACGGGCACCGTCACCTCAGTTTCCTGAGCCCGCAGGTATTCGGCCACAAACTCGCCATAGCGGGCTTTCGCAGCCACAGGTAGCTGTTTGTAACCCGAGAGAAGGCCACGGCATTTCGGAGAACCACACAGACACTGCCCGCCGACGTATTCAATTTCGTACTCGAATGTCTCGTAGTCGACGGTCAACGCTTCGCCGGCAGCAATCGTGCGCAGAGCCTTGAGTTCCAATTCTTTCACTCCCGAGCGGATAAGCACACCACAGTTGGGTTCGCAGGAATGGTTGCACAGCACGATCACTCCGGCGGGCAGAATGTGTGAGTCGGCATCCACCTGCATGGAGTGCCGCGTGCGTTTGGAAAGCTGCGGCCCCCACGTCTTGAGGATCGTCTCGCCTGCGGCAATATCCCGCGAGGCATAGACGACGCGGCCTAGACGCCCCTGTTTGATTTCCACCGGCTCGCTCGGACCCGGCACTCGCTGCTTGTCGCCGTGAACGGCTAGGCCGACCAATTCCTCAAAATGCGTTTCACGAAGCCGCGTGCCATAGCGTTCTGCTAACCACGGCAACGTCTGTTCGATCGTATCGGGCTGCAAGAGTACGAGTTCCCCTGCCTTGACAGCATCCAGAACACGTGCGGCCGACTCAGACCAATTGCCCCCCGCTTCGATCACGGTCGGTCGCTCGGGAAGCATACCTTCGACGATTCCAGCTGAGATAAGCCGAGTGATGGCGCCCGGCTCGCGGCCCCGGATGTAGGCGTCTTCGTAAATCACCACCCGGTCGAAAGTGGCCCCGAGCAGACGCCCTTGCGCGATGAGATCTTCGTCCCGGCGGTCGCCAGCAGCCGAGTAGACAGCCGTGCGATGCTCGTGTGGCAGCGTACGAATCGCTCCGCAAATCTGCTCGAGTGCAGCGGGGTTGTGCCCGTAGTCGACGACGATTGCCGTGCCCTCAAGATCGAGTAGGTTGAATCGTCCTGGCGAGCCAGCACTGCCGCACGAAAAACTTTCCAGACCCACTCGCACCAATTCTAGCGGCACTCCTAAACACCAGGCCGCAGCGGCACTGGCCAGCACATTCTCCACCTGAAATCCGATCATGCCGCGATGCACGAGCGGCACGCGGTCGAGGTTGGCCAACCGCGTCTCACGAGGGCCGTCGCAGAGCACAATCCAGCCGTCTCGCACCGTCGCGGCCAAGCCGCCCGTGGCCAGATGCTCGACAATGACAGGGTTGGCTGGGTCGAGTGCAAAATAGACGACCTGCCCCTTACACCATTTTTTCATGTCCACCACCAGGGGATCGGCGGCGTTGAGCACAGCGGAGCCCTGCGTGGCAACAGCTGCAACAATCGCTCCCTTCACCCACGCCAACCGTTCGGGCGTGTCGATTTCGCCAAGACCGAGATGGTCTCCCGAGCCGATATTGGTGACAACGGCCACATCGCAGGTGTCAAATCCACAGCCCTCGCGCAGAATGCCGCCGCGAGCGGTCTCCAGCACAGCCGTCGTGACCGACGGATTGGCAAGCACGCGACGCGCACTCACCGGCCCGCTGCAATCACCTCCATCAATCTGTCGTGCACCAACCCAAATCCCCTCTGTGCATGTCGTGCCCACAGTCGCGCCACCGGCTGCCGCCAGATGGGCAAGCAACCGCACCACGGTTGTTTTACCGTTCGTACCTGTGACGGCAGCCACGGGAATCCGACCATTGTCAGTCGGAATAAACAGCGTGTCGACGATCGCAGCGCCAACATTTCGCGGCGTGCCGACCGTGGGCTCCAGATGCATCCGCAGCCCTGGCCCAGCGTTCACCTCAACCACAACCCCCCGCTGGGTTTCAAGCGGATGCCGAATATCAGTCGTAACAACATCAATGCCTGCGATGTCGAGGCCGATAATCCTGGCCGCCTCGACGGCCCGCGAGGCCACATCCGGGTGCACCTGATCGGTGACATCTTCGGATGTGCCACCAGTGCTCAGGTTGGCATTTTGCCGTAGCAGGACGATTCGATCCACGGCTGGCACGCTTTCTGGAGAAAGCCCCTGCTCTGCCAAGACGGCCATCGCCACCTCGTCGATGACCACAGGGCTCAGCGACGTTGCGTGGTCTCCGCATCGACGGGGATCCTCGTTGACGCGATCGATTAACTCTCGAACCGTGGAATTCCCGTCGGCACGCACGGTGGGCGGATGCCGCCGCGCGGCAGCAACCACCGCGCCGCCAACAACCAGCAGTCGGTAGTCATCACCGCTCACAAACCGTTCAACAACAACGGCTGCGTCTTGCTCGCGGGCAACGTGCCATGCCCGCTCAACTTCTTCGCGCGTGGAAAGGTTCACAGACACGCCGCGACCTTGATTGCCGTACCGTGGCTTCACCACAACCGGCCCGCCAATTTCTTCTGCTGCTGCCCAGGCATCCGTGGCATCCACGGCCGGGCGGCCTTCGGGTACTGGAATGCCTGCCTCCGACAAGAGAGTGCGGGTGAGTTCCTTATCCTGAGCGATTGACTCGGCGACGGCAGCGGTACGATCAGTTTCAGCAGCAATAATCCGCCTCTGCTTCGATCCCTGCCCCAGACGCACCAGCGACCCATCGCTCAGCCT
>CAIRDU010000066.1 GCA_903877395.1 uncultured Planctomycetaceae bacterium | reverse complement strand
GTCACGCTCCATTTGCTCGATCCGTCGATCTATGAGTTGGCGAGCCTGCTCGGCTTCGATGGCATCTGGATGGATCTGGAGCATCACTCCACAAGTCTCGAGACAGCCGCACAGCTCATGCGGGCCGCTCGCGTGGGCAGTTCGGACATCGTTGCCAGGCCTGCGAAGGGGGAATTCATGCGGATGGCCCGGCTCTTAGAGGCGGGTGCTCAGGCCATCATGTATCCCCGGTGTGAAAGCGCCGAAGAGGCTGCGGACGTCGTGCGCTGGGCGAAGTTTGCGCCGCAAGGCCATCGAGGCATCGACGGCGCAAATCCCGACGGGCTCTATTGCAGCATTCCGACGGGGCCGTACATTCGCCGGGCCAATCATGAGACGGCGGTCGTCATACAGATTGAGTCACCGGCTGCTTTGGAGGAGGTAGAAAAGATCGCCACGGTGCCCGGCGTGGATGTGCTCATGCTGGGGCCAGGGGATTTCAGCGTGCTTGCGGGCGTGCCCTTTTCCTTTGAAAGTAAAGTGATTCGCGGAGCGATCGACCGGATCGCTGCGGCAGCCGCTGCGGCGGGCATTCATTGGGGCACGACGAGCCCAGGCCCCGAACACTCTCGCATGTTGATTGAGAAGGGCGCACGATTTATTTGCCACGGGGCGGATATTCTCATGGTGAAAAAGGGGTTGGAGACCATTCGTGATCTGTATGGACCGCTGGGCTTCACGTTCGAGGATCGGATTGCCCAGATGATTGCCGATACCAATGCTGCCGCAGAGGCGTTGGCATGAAAACGCCTGCACCGGCGACCGTCCGGAACCGCCGGGTGCTCATCGTGGGCACAGGCTCGATTGGCGAGCGACACCTGCGGTGCTTTTTGGCGACTGGCGTGGAGGCCGGCATCGTGGAGCCCAATGCGTCGCTGCGCAGCGAGGTGGCACAGCGGTATGGCGTGGCTCATGCGTTTGAATCGCTCGAGGAGGCATTCGCTGACCGGTTGGGATGGCGGGCCGATGCCGTTGTGATCTGCACTCCAGCCAACATGCATGTGGCGATGGCCCGATCGGCGGTGGCAGCTGGCTGTCACGTCTTGATTGAGAAGCCGCTCTCAACAAGTTGTGACGAAGTGAGCGACCTGCTCCGCGAGGCCGCGGATGCCGATCGTGTGGTGGGGTTGGCCTACGTCTACCGCGCTCATCCGGCGATTGCCGCGGCCCGCGAGGCGGTCCAGAGCGGACGATTCGGCGATCCGGTGGAGGTGGTGGCCGTATCGGGGCAGAACTTTCCCCACTACCGGCCAGCCTACCGCGACATCTATTATAAGAGCCGCACCACTGGCGGAGGGGCGGTGCAGGATGCGCTCACGCACGTGGTCAACGCAGTCGAGTGGATCGTGGGCCCAGCCCGTCGAGTCGTCGCCGATGCAACGCATCAGGTGCTCGACGGCGTGGGCGTGGAAGACACGGCTCACGTGCTTGCGCGGCATGGCGATATCGATCGCGAGGTGCTGGTGTCGTTCGCCCTGAATCAGTATCAAGCGCCCAACGAAAACACGATCACCGTGGTCTGCCGGGAGGGTGCCGTGCGGATCGAAATGCATGCCATGCGATGGCAGTGGTGCGTTGAGCCAGGCTCGCCGTGGCATAACGAACCGGTTGCGTCGATGGCACGCGATGAGCTTTTTGTGCGTCAGGCCGAGGCATTTCTGGAGAGCGTCGAGCGGGTTTCACTCCCCCTGTGTTCGCTTGCAGAGGGGGTGCAAACACTCAAGAGTACGCTGGCGATTTTGCGGTCGGCCGACGCAGGGAGATGGGAAGAAGTGGAAGCATGATGCCACACAAGAAGCCGACTCTTTGCGAACAGAGCGAGTCTGAGCCAACCGTTCAACAACTTTTTGATTTAACCGGCCGCGTGGCATTGGTCACGGGAGCCAGTGGTTATTTGGGAGGGTCGCTGGCGCGGGCGCTTGCTGAGGCCGGATGCCGCGTTGTTGCTGGGAGCCGCCAGAGGCTTCGGGGTGATGCGGTGGCGGCAGGATTGGGCGGAAAGGCAGCCGGCACCCACCTGGCAGTAGAAATAGATCACATGGATGAATCCAGCGTGGAGAGAGCCGTTCTGGACGTGCACCAACGCGCCGGTGGGATTGATGTGCTCGTTGACAACGGCCACGAAGCCCTCGGCGAGGACTGGAGAACGGCCACTCCTGAGCAGTTCACCCGCCAACTTGCAAACGCGACTGGATATTTTTCGCTGGCGCGGCACGTGCGGAATCATGCCGTGGCCAGGAGCATGCCGGCCAGCATCATTCTCATGGGATCCATGTATGGCTCGGTTGGATCGTATCCCGACGCTTATGAAGGGCTTGGGCCAGCGAGTCCTGCCGCCTACCACGCCCTCAAAGGCGCAGTGGTGCAACTCACGCGGCATCTGGCGGTGTACTGGGCCAGCGACGGTATCCGCGTCAACTGCCTGAGTCCTGGACCGTTTCCAAGCCCCAAGGCCTCGCCCGATCTGGTGTCGAGGTTGGAAAAAAAATCACCGGTGGGCAGAATGGGCAGGCCGTTTGAACTCAAAGGTGCCATCGTCTATTTGGCTTCGGATGCATCCAGCTACGTGACAGGGCAGAACCTGCTCGTGGACGGCGG
>CAIRDU010000065.1 GCA_903877395.1 uncultured Planctomycetaceae bacterium | reverse complement strand
CTACGATCGCATGATGTCAGAACGCATGCAGATCGCAGAACGCTTCCGCTCTGAGGGCGCTGGCGAAGCGGCCAAGATCGAGGGCCGCAGAGATAAAGACCTGCAACGCATTCAGTCGGATGCTTACCGCACATTGCAGGAAATCAAGGGCACGGCCGATGCCAGCGCCTCAGAAATCTATGCCAAGGCCTACACATCCAGCCCTGCCGCTGCCGACTTTTATCAGTTTGTAAAAACACTCGACACCTACAAAGCCACTCTCGGTCGCGATGCCACGCTGATTCTCACGACCGACAGCGACCTCTTTCGGTTTCTGAAGCACATCGACGGCGACACCAAGCCGCCGGCCCGCTAGCCGCTTGTGTTTTGCACGCAGGCCATGCATCGCCACGCCGCTGGCCGCTAGGCGTTTGCCTCCCCCCAACGCTCGTCCATGCAAAATCCTGCTCAAAACAGGATGAATCTGCAAAAACGCATGGATCGCACTGCTCCAAAATGCGTCGCGCGTTTGATTATGCATATCGGTTGCCATCCAGATCGCGATCGAAACTTTTTTGATTTCCCACCGTTAGTCTTGTCAGGGCTTATGACGAAAGGAAAGACTGCGATGCGAAGCGGACAGAAAAGAACCAACCGGATGCAGAGCTGCTTTCACATCGCACTCGAGCATCTCGAACCTCGCTCGATGATGGCGGCTCAGCCACTGACATTCCTGCCGCTCGACCCCCAATCGCTCGACGGAACGGGCAACAATAGTGCGCATCCAGACTGGGGTAGCACGGTCGAAGACTTGCTGCGACGTTCCCCGGTCGCCTATGGCGATTCCATCAGCACGCCATCGGGGGCCGACCGCCCCAACGCCAGAGCCATCAGCAACGCCTTGGCGGCCAGCCCCGATGGGGGCATTACGAATAAGCGCGACTTCAGTGCGTTTGTCTATGCGTGGGGGCAGTTTCTGGATCACGACTTAAGCCTCACCGACACCGGTTCACCGCGAGAGTCTTTCTCCATCGCTGTGCCCGCCGGCGACACTTCTTTTGATCCGGCTAGCACCGGCACCAAGACCATCTTGATGTCGCGCTCGGCGTTTGATCCGGCCACTGGCACAGCCATCGGCAATCCTCGTCAGCAGGTCAACTCACTCACGGCATTTATCGACGGATCCCAGATTTATGGCGTGGATGTCGATCGCGCTGCGGCTCTGCGAGAGTTCACCGGCGGGCGACTGAAAACAAGCCAGGGCAATCTGCTCCCGTTCAATACAGCAGGCTTTGCCAACGCCAACGACGCGCATCGGGTAGCCGATAGCCAACTCTTTCTGGCCGGCGACGTGCGAGCCAACGAAAACCCCGAGCTCATCGCGATGCAAACGCTGTTTCTGCGAGAGCACAATCGGCTGGCTGCTGCTGCCGCCGCTGGCAATCCATCGTGGACCGACGAACAGCTTTTTCAGCACGCCCGCCGGATGGTGATCGCGGAGTTGCAAGACATCACGTTCAACGAGTTTCTGCCAGCCATCTTGGGCGATAGGAGCCCGGCCTCTTTGGCACTGGCCGGCTACAAGGGCTACCGGGCAGATGTGAATCCTGGAATCGCGACGGAGTTTTCTACGGCTGCCTATCGGCTCGGCCACAGCATGCTCGGCGAAGACATAGAGTTTCTGGACAACAATGGCAATGAGGTGCACGCGGCCATGGCTCTCCGCGATGCGTTCTTCAATCCGACGGTTGTTGGGGAAACGGGCATCGATCCAATTCTCAAATATCTCGCCAGCGATCGGGCGCAGGAGGTCGATACAAAAGTGGTCGACGATGTTCGCAACTTCCTGTTTGGGGGGCCAGGGCAGGGGGGCTTCGATCTGGCCACGCTGAATATTCAGCGTGGCCGGGATCATGGCATCGCTGATTACAACTCTGTGCGAGTCGCCTACGGCTTGCCCAGACTTACGAGCTTCGCACAAATCACGGGCGACAAGTCCGTGCAGGATGCGCTCGCCGCCGCGTATGGCAGTGGCCCTGAGGCCATGAACAAACTGGATCTTTGGGTGGCGGGCCTCGCTGAAAAACACCTCCCCGGATCCAGTTTGGGCGAGACGTTTACAAGAATCGTGGTCGACCAATTCAGCCGGCTCCGCGACGGCGATCGCTACTGGTATCAGAATGTACTCCCAGCCGATGCGGTCCGCGAGATTCAGAAAACGTCGCTAGCCGACATCATCCGCCGCAACACGCAACTAACCAACATGCAGTCGAATGTTTTTTATTTCCGCACATCCATTGGCGGCAATGTGTTTGCCGATCGGAATCGGGATGGGCAGCGGCAGCAAAAAGAAATGGGACTGGCTGGCACGATCGTCACGCTTGTGGATGCCACTGGCGTGACCGTGGCCACGAGCAAGTCAAACGCCCGCGGCGACTATATCTTTGCCGGAATCGATCTGGGGAGTTTCCGCGTGGTGGTCTCGCCTCCAGGGGGCGGCACGGCGGTGACCAGCCGCACCGTCGCGATCACCCGAGGTATGGAAATCCGCAACAACGACATTGCTCTGGCGCCCCCAGCCCCAGTCGCATCCCCAGCGAAGCGGCAGCCGCCGGCTTCGCAGCCAGTTCCGCCATCCGCACCGCCATCCATGTCCGCTCAGCGAAACGCTGCCTTCGCGGCGATTGGCGCGAGCACCATGCCGGGGGCTCCCAAGCGATAGCGATCTGTGCCTCTTTTGGGAGTCGAGTGTTGGTAGGATAGCGTGAGCAAACCAGCCTGTTGCTTGATTGCCAGATGTTTGCCCGCACGATTTGGCCCGACGAGGAATGTTGATGATCCGCTGCCGTTGCAATGGCCTGTCCTGGATTCCACCGCTTTGGATTTCCCCGCTCTTGGTTGGTTGCTGTCTGGCCGTATGGCTTGCGATGCCTGCGTCGGCGCAGTCGCCAACGCCCAAAGCAAAAACGAAGCCGCTGGGCGTCTTGGAAGTCAAGCGGCTGGATGCCAAAACAGAAGAGGTTCGTCAGTCGTTTCTTCGGGAAACTACGCTGCTCATCCGGTCGTATGAGGAAGGCGGCCAGTTTGATCGCGCCAGAGTGCTGCTAGAAGGGCTTCAGAAGCTCGATCCGCAGAACGAGCCAATTCAAAACAAGCTCGGCGAACTCACTGAACAGCTACTCGATGCCAATGAGTTCGAGATCGACATAGACCCTGGCAAGCCGTGGCAACCGATTGGCATGGTTACCAAAGACCGTCCTCTGCGCATCAAAGTGGCTGGCGAATACAAACTCGCAACAACGCTTTCCACTGGCCCCGACGGAGTGTCCAGCGATAATCCTGCGGAAGATCTGATTGCCAACGTGCCACTGGGCGCCGTCATGGCCGTGATTGCACTCCCGGTTGTGGCCGCCGCGCCTGCCGATGGGAACAAGTCCAAAGACAAACAGCCAAAGCCGTTCAGCGTGGGGAGCCATTACGAAAAAAAATCCGATCGGGATGGCATGCTCTATCTGAAGGTGAACGTGCCGCCTGGCAGCAAATGCACGGGTCGGCTCACGGCCCGCATCAGCGGTGCGATCCAACCGCAGTAGGTTCTGGCCGCTTCCAACATCGCCCTACACTCCTGCTCATTGCCCAAAGGAGTTTTGTATATGCCGTGCGTCGCACGACCGCACATGACCGCAAGCCCCCTCGAATCCACCCATCGTTAGGGTTTTTGAGCCACGAAAACACTCAATTGAAGGTTCCGTGAAAAAGGACATTTCATTCGGTTCAAACAAAGTATGCTTGCGTTTCTGTCGGGCCCGTAGCTCAGTTGGTTAGAGCAGGGGACTCATAATCCCTTGGTCGTAGGTTCGAGTCCTACCGGGCCTACTATTCTTTTGTACACTACTTCTGTTTTGTTCGGTAAAACCGTGATAACTCTCGACGATCGATCGGTTTCTGTTCCATCTTGCGATTCTTTGTAGCTCCTTGCGGGAGCCTGCT
>CAIRDU010000064.1 GCA_903877395.1 uncultured Planctomycetaceae bacterium | reverse complement strand
CACTCACGGGCAGGATTCTGCCGGTCGAAATAGTCGCCTCCAGCGGCTACGATCTCGCCGGCGTTCCGGCGGGAGAATAACGGGCCCTCCATGCAGCCATCCGTTGAATCGTCCCGCGTCTGGAACGTGCCCAACATGCTGTCGGCGCTGAGACTGCTGCTGGCGTTCGGATTGTTTGTACTGATCGAGCAGCGTCTCTTTGTCGCAGCCACGCTGCTCTTTCTGGTGGCAGCATCAACCGATTGGATCGATGGCTGGTGGGCCAGACGATTCGGACAGATAACCCGGTTGGGCAGGATTTTTGATCCGCTGGTCGACAAGGTGATTGTCTGCGGAGCATTTATCCTGTTGGCCGATCGCGGAAATGGTTCTGCGATCGCGGCGTGGATGGCCGTGGTAGTGGTTGTGCGAGAACTCATCGTGACGGCCGTGCGGGCCGAAATGGAGCGCAGCGGACGAGATTTCTCTGCCGGGCTCTCCGGAAAACTCAAGATGGTGTTGCAGTGTGCGGCGATCGCGCTTGAGTTGATGGCCAGGGCTCAGCCAGACGCGGCCTTGGCTGGCACGAGCGTGCGGCAGATGGCGTGGATAGCCGCGTGGGCTGCGGTTGTGGTGACGGCGTATTCCGGCGTGGACTATTTGTGTGTCGCCCGTGGAATCCTCGCGTCCCCTGCGCCAGACGCACAACGCGTGCCAGATCGTGAACCATGATCCCCAGCCATGAACACTGACATTCTGCTCGTAAGCCTGGCCGCTGTTGCCGTTACGGCCAGCTTCGCAATGGCCGTGCGAGTAGTGGCTATGCGATGGCGGGGACAGCCACTGGTGTTGGCCCAACCGTGGGAGCCGGTGGCGTGGGATGGCCCAGACGTAGCGGCTGTGTTTCTGATGCAGGTGGCGTTTCAGCTCGTTGCGGTAGCGAGTGGCCCAAAGCCAATGCCGATTGCTCAACAGCTTGCCGCAGGCGCAGCCAGCACAGTCGCTGCGACGTTCGTGGCCGTCTGGATTTTGCGATCTCGCGGCGCATCGTGGCGATCGCTTGGACTTGAAACCCGCTCTTTTGGCCGCGATGCCAAACTGGCCCTCTCGGCACTGGCTCTCGTTCTGGCCCCGCTGCTAATCCTATCGAGTGGGCTCGATCAACTGGTTCCCTACCGCCATCCGATCATCGACTTCCTCGCCACGCATCGCGATGCGCTATCGCTGGCCGTAGTCTTTTTATCGGCGGTGGTCGTTGCGCCAATCGCGGAGGAGTTTTTCTTTCGCCGCGTTTTGCAGGGCTGGCTCCAAAAGCGTCTGCCACAGTGGGGTGGCATGGGGGCCATCGCCATTGCGTCGCTTGCGTTTGGGCTGGCGCACGTTGGGCAGGGGCTGGCCTGGATGCCGCTTGTGCTCTTTGGAATGGCCGTTGGGTATCTGGCCAAGCAGACAGGTTCGATCGTGCCCGGGATTATCGTGCACAGCCTTTTTAACGCCGTGAGCGTAGGGTTAGTACTCCTTCAGACGTCCCAAACGCCGCTCGAAATCGATCTGGTCGCCGGGGAATGGTTTCGCCACAATCCCGCGACGCTCCAATGCCATGTGGCAGAGCCACGCAGTGCTTCACAGGAAAGTTTTCAGTGCCACGCTCACTCTCTCAGCAGTGTAAAGACCGAGTCACTTATGGGGCGGTGCGGGTTGTGATGTGTGTGGTGCAGTCGCTCCCACGAGAGTCGTGCGAGCGTTTTGCCCGAAGATGGTCAGATTTTCTAGCGAATCGGATCAAGATCCGTCGTAGCGTTGTGCGAGCTAATTTGCAGGCTGCTTTTCCCGATTGGTCAGACAAGCAGTGCCGTGCAGCGGGTCAGGGCATGTGGGAGCACCTGCTGCTGATGATCATTGAAATCGCGCACGTGCCACGAGTGATTCATAAGACAACGTGGCGGCGTTATCTGCGAATTGAAGGTATGGAAGAGATGGTGCGCACGCTCTGGCTGGACAGGCCAAAAGTGGTGCTGTCTGGCCACTTTGGTAATTTCGAGTTGGCGGCGTATCTCTTTGGACTTTTTGGCTTTCGTATCTTTTCGGTCGCGCGTGAGCTTGACAATCCGTTGCTTGATAGGTTTGTGACCGACTTCCGCGAATCGCGAGGTCAGAAGATTCTGCCCAAAAAGGGCAGCGCGCCGGATGTGGCGATCGTCTTGGAAGAAAACGGCGCAATCGGCCTTTTGGGAGATCAGGCAGCGGGTTATCGCAGTTGTTGGGTTCAGTTTTTTGGCCAATACGCCACCGTGCACAAGGCCATCGGCGTGTTCGCCCTTTCGTCCAATGCCCCCATACTGGTCTGTTCGGCCACTCGTCGCAGCGGCCTGTTTGATTTTGATCTGCGGTTGGAGGGCACGGTGGATCCTGCCCAGGGCACCGCCGATACGGCCGATCCTCAGGCTGTCTCGCAGTGGTATACAAGCCTATTGGAGCGGGCGATTCGTAGGGCCCCCGAGCAGTATTGGTGGGTGCACAGGCGTTGGCGGGAACAACCGGCAGCGCAAAAAAAGGTTACACTGTCTCGGTCGGCTGCGTGAAATAGATGCGGCTGTTCCTTTTTTGGATGCCCGCCATGCCTGCCACGTCCGATTGGATTCCGATTGCGTCTGCGTCTGATTGCCCGCCGGGTACAAGCATTGAGCGGGTGGTCGACGGTCGCGTGGTCGCATTGGCAAATGTGGCAGGCGTGTGGCACGCTCTCGACGGCCTTTGCCCGCATCAAGGCGGGCCGCTTGGCACGGGCCAACTCTGCGGTACGGTGCTGACATGTCCTTGGCACGGCTGGCAGTTTGATGTTGTCAGTGGCCGGCATCGCCTTTCGCCGACGGTGCATCAGCAGGTGTACGAGGTGCGCCAGCGGGATGGCGAACTCTTTGTGCGGTGGCCCACAGTGGCCACTCTGCCGCCCAGTGATGTTGCTGAGCAGCGGGGGCCGATCGCGTGATTGAGATTCGCTGCTTTCGCAACAACGATCCTCCCCGTCTGGCCGACGTGTGGCGTTCGGCCGATCTGGGGCCGGCAGCGATGCAGCCGATGACGTTTGCTCTGCTTGAAAGCGGCGTTTTTTCCAAGCCCTATTTTGACCGCGAGGGATTGCTTGTTGCCATGGACGGTGAGCGAACGGTGGGCTTTGCTCATGCGGCCTTTGGCCCCAATAAAGACCACTCGGCCATCGACACTCGGGTGGGCACAACGCTGCTTGTGGCCGTTGTGCCCCACGAAGAAGAGGCCAAGATCGGCGACGCGCTCCTGAGCCGCTGCGAGGAGTACCTCCGACGACGGGGCGCGGAAGTCCTGCTTGGGGGTGGGTCAGCCGATAAACGCAGCTTTTATCTGGGCCTCTATGGTGGCTCTGATTTACCGGGCATTCTGGATTCCTCGCTGGCGATGCAGGATGTGTTTCGCAGGGGCGGCTACCACGAAGCCGAACGCATCGCCGTGCTGCGGCGACGGCTGGCTGGATTTCGACCGCCCGTAAATCGACTGCAACTTGCGATTAGACGAAACACGGTGCTGAGAGTGATCGACGAACCAACTCGCCGCACGTGGTGGGAGGCTGCCACGACCACAGGCATCGCCCTGCGCCGCTATGAACTCCATAATCATGCCGAAGAATTGCTCGGTAGCGCATCTTTCTGGGATATGCAGCCACTGGCCGGAGCCTGGGGGGTGGTGGCTGCTGGGCTGATGCGCATCGACGTCCAAGGCGGCCGCCGACGAGAGGGCTTCGCTCATTATCTGATAGCTGAAGCCATGCACGATTTGGAGCAGGAAGGGGTGACGCTTGTGGAAACGCACACTTCGCAAGGGAATACAGCCGCCCTGAAGCTCTTCGGAAAACTCGGCTTTGAACCCGCTGAGCACGGCACGCTTTTTGAAAAAAGCATTGATTAAGCCGGCCGGGATTGCGAACAGGGGTTAGAATCCCTTCGCTACTTTTGCGGCAATGCAGCCACCGATTCGATGTGCGCACGCACCGACGCGGTGCATACGGATGGAGAGCCTTCTAGTTGGGTCAGCCTGGCCGATAGCGGGGCTGTTTTTCCATCCCGACGCAGATCAGCCAGATAATTTTGCAGCAGCGTGCGCCGCGGGGCGGTGGTCTCGAGCATCCAGTGCACCCACGCCCACGACTCGGCGTAGTGGTCTTGTGAGAGTTCACCCGCCGATTCGAGCGATTCTAGCCGTGGCAGGTCGATGCGGCATGTGCCCTCCAGCATGCGGCCCGAGAGATGCGCTATGTGATCGCGATGGAGCCCCTGTTCACCCCGAGGTATCTCAAAAAACTCCGCAATCCCCTCGTCGAGCCACAGGGGAACTGTGGGCACCACCGCATGCACGTAACCGTGCGTTGTTTCGTGCCGCAAGTCTTCCGCGATGCGATCCTGCCATGGTGCAAACACAGAAAGCGTGGTGTCTGTCTCAACGAAGAAAGCGCGTCGGACGGGAAAGTTTGGGAAGTGCTTTGCAGCGAAGGCGTCGTAGCGATCGGGGCGTTCGAAGACGTAAAGATGAACCATTTCGTCGGAAATAGGCAGTCCCAGTTTTTGGCTGACATCCAAACGCAGTGTCTCAAGATCGCGCACGAGGCGATGCTGGCCGGCGAGCGGAAAGTCGGCGTGGATAACCAACTGCCCGGCCAGAATTTCCGTACGGTTGGGCAGGTCGCTGGTGTCGTTCCAAGGCATGCCGGTCGGGAGACCACTGTGGTCCAGCGTTGATCTGGGCCAGTTCACTGCGGTGAGACTGTGGGCGCACCCGACCAGTGCGCATACACTCAACAGCAGGCCTACCAGAGGCAAGCCTGCGCGAACGAGCACGCGTACGCTGAGTCGAGAGAGCATCGGTGAGCCCGTGGATGAAATACTCCCAGACGTTTTTTCCAGAGTCTGTAGATGGATAACGATTCTGTGGATGGCAACGGATGCTAGCGGCCTCGCACCCTAGGGCCAAGGCCATTCCCGCTGCCATTGCGACTCTGGAATAGCAGAAGTCTCCTTGCGGCGGCTTTTTCTCTGCCTAGCTTCTGCGGCAGTGCCTGTGTCAGAAGGATCGAAAATCCAAATGCTCGCCGAGCTTCCGCCCGATCCGTCGTGAAGATCCGTGCTTTATTCGACGGTTGAGCCACGCAGTGCAGTGTTTAGCAGATTGCCAGTCGCTGGAGCGTGCCGGTCAGGGACTCGAGCGAAATGGGTACGCCGAGTACGGCAGAGGCCCCGGCACGCAAGGCGGCTGCCGTTGAATCGCCCCGCGGAAACGACTCCAAGAGCACGATCCTCAACGATGGACGGTTGGCCGACAGCATACCTAGCCATGCCAGCGACTCGTGATCCACGCAGCCAACATTCCATACCAGTAGATCTGCCGGTTCGTCGAGCGGCGGGCGGCCCAGCGACTGCCGTAGAATCTGCCGTCCGGAGAGTTTCAGCAGATCCACCAAGCCATCTAGATCCATGGCGCGAGAGGCCGCCACGGAAACAACCATGCTGTTGGAACGAGGCACGTCAGTGGGTCGAAGGATCTCCACCTGAATGCTCCTAGTCGCCTCCAACAAACGTTCCTCTCGCCTAGCAGTGGCAGGCAGGCCCAGAGGCCCTGCTTGGCCGCTATGAGCTTGGGTCAGCCAGCGGGTCAGCCGCCCAGGAAGCTCGTGCCAAAGCACCTCCTCAATGCCCGACAGCGTAGGCCCGCTGCGGCGTCGCCCGTCGGCCAAACTGGATACCACCGAAACCATCGGCACCAGCGGCCAGTGAAGTGACAGCACAATCGCATCCTGCTGCGTCCAGCGGCCGGGTCGATTGGTGGCAAAAATTGCGATGGCAGGAGATCCGGACGGATGCGGTTGATTCAGGTGGCTCCCGGACACTTCACAGCAGGAATCTGTCCGGAGCATCTGCGAGAACGTCTGGATAGCCGCCTCTGGACTCGCGGCCACAAACAGATGTGATCGCTCGGCAACCCATGTCCGCACAAGATCAAGTTCAAGCCCACACTCGTCGTCGCCAATCCAGAGCGTGCAGGCCGGTTGCACGGTTCCATCAGCCAGAACTAAAGAAACGTCGGGTGGTTGAGCCAAGTGCGGGCTGATGGACATGTCGCGTAAACCTCACCCTCTAGGGTTTGAGTCGGGCGATCGGCCGCCGACGGCTCGCCGCAGCATACACAGTGGCGAGGATACACACGCAGTGGGAACATTCCCATGGATTATCGTGTCTTGCGATGCGGCTTGGTCTTGTGGCCCAACTGTATTATTCGCGCCCAACCGTCGGGCGAGGCAAGGCGGGGGGTCTGCGGGGAGGGCATGTGGGTCTGAATGTATCCTGTGGCTGTGAGTCAGACACCAACCAAAAATACGGGGTTGACCCAGTCTCCAGTCCGCGCACAATTTCGCCTGAGCGGCGTTCAAGGATGAATGCTGCACCGATTGGATTGATCGAAGGCTCGTCTTCCAACACAGGTGTTGCGGATGCGGGTTTTTGGCAGGAGGCCGTCATGGGTACAGATGCGTTTTGCAACGTCCAACTCTCCCACATTTTCCCACAAGCGAGATTTATCGCCTGCGACGATATTGTTGCATCTGGGTGCCACGATGATCCGTGGCAGTGCGGGCCGGGAGATGTTTTTATTGCAAGGCTGACTGCAGCCGGGGATGGTCACGAGCTTGTATCGCACGCGATTGCACGTGGCGTTGCCGGTATCGTGGCGGAACGAATCATTCCGACATGTGGCACCCCTCTGTGTTTGGTGCCAGACAGTGCTTGGGCGCAGGCTCGATTGTTGCATGCCCTTGCCGGCGATCCCGCCTCCAATCTCCGAGTGATTGCGATTACCGGCACCAGTGGCAAGACGACTACGGCGTGGCTCACCGCATCGGTCTTGTCCGAGGCCGGATTGCGAGTGGGTGTGCTTTCGGACTTGGGTTGCCTGGATGCCCAGAGCGCGGAGCCAGTGGCCGCCGATCTGGAACAACCTCACGTGCTTGCGACTTGGTTTGGGCGATTGGCATCCAGCGGATGCACTCATGCGGTTGTGGAAGTGTCGAGCCGGATGCTTGCCACCCACGCACTGGCTGGCATTGAGTGCGATACAGTGGTTGTTACCAATATGGCAACAGCCCACCTCGATGCTCACGGTACCACAGCGGCCTACCATACGATGAAGTCACGAATCGTCGAGAGCCTTTCCGAATCAGGATGCCTGATCGCCAACGTCGATGACGCTCGTGTGCGAGCGATTGCAGTGCGCCGTACGACTGCTCTGCGACGGGGCTGTGCTGTGATCACAGCAGGCTTGTCGGTAGCTGCAGATATATCGGCAACGCCCGTTGAGCGGAGCCTGTACGGGCAGACATTTTTACTGCGTGCCGGTGGCCATATGGCTCCTCTGGCGGTTGCAACGCCTGTGGCATCATTTGTGCGTAACTGCTTGCTGGCTGTCGCAGTGGGCGTGCGTTACCGTGTGCCGCTGGAGCAAATCGCCCGGGGGATCGAAGCTGCGGGGAGCGTGCCTGGTCGGGTTGAGCGGATCGATCGAGGCCACGATCTGGCCGTGTTCGTCGACCGGCCAACGAGTGGACATGCCCTGGCGACAACGCTTTCGAGTTTGCGCAGGCTCACTCGCGGGCGTCTGGTGCTTTTGGCTGAGGCCGACCTGGCCGCCACTCTTGGCGGTGCTGCCCGATTTGAGTCCCGGGCCGGACGGTGGTGTGACAAAACGATTGTGGTGCCTTCTGGCTGGATCGACTCGCAGGCCGGAAACCGTGCGATTGCATCGTATGCCCGGATCGATCGACTGCTTTCTTCGCTGGGCCAGCACGATTGCGTCCTCGTGCTGGGCGATATGCTGGGGAATCGCGGAGATCCAGACGGCAGCGGCGAGCCTTCTTTTTCGCTACCATCGGTTGTTGAGGGGTGGCTCCAATTGGCAAATCCCCCCATGTCAGATTACCGTCAAGAGCGGGCGGCATGAAGCCCTCGGCGACAAAATACGAGTGAGCGTAGACGGTAGTGAGGCGTAGGAGTCACAATCTGTACCGCGGTTTGCGGACGCTTGGGAATTCCAAGCGGATGGCAATGCCGTCACAAGAAGCCCTATGGTGGAAACAGAATTTATGAAAAAGGCATCGCCGACAGCGGCCGATACGGCTCACGATCCAACGCAAGCGTCTGCAACCCCGTTCGATGATCTGGGGCTGGCGGTGGCGTGCCGTGAGCCGCTTTCGCACCACACTTGGCTGGGGATCGGAGGCGATGCGCGATTTTTTTGTGAGCCCATCGATGTCGATGCGCTTGCACGTCTGGTAAAGCGGTGCAGCGAACGTGGTGTGCTCATGCGAGTCATTGGGGGAGGATCGAACATTCTCATTCCAGCGGTGGGTTTTGCTGGCATGGTGGTGCGACTCTCCGCACCTGCTTTTTGCAACATCGATGTGCAGCGTTCAGGCATGGCAGTGGGAGCAGGTGCCAAACTGGTGCATGTGGTGTCTGCGGCGGTGCAGGCGGGGCTCTCCGGGCTTGAAACACTTGTTGGTGTGCCTGGCACGGTCGGCGGGGCACTGATTGGTAATGCCGATGGGCGGGGTGGCGACATTGGCCAGCGAGTGCGGGAGGTGAGCGTGATGCTGCCCACGGGCGCAGTCGAGGTGCGTCAGGGTGCGAGTTTGTCATTTGGATCGCGCTGGAGCAATTTGGATGACGGCATTGTGATCGGATGCCGCCTAGAACTCGACGAAGAGAACCCCGATCAACTCACGAAACGGATGCAGAAACAGTGGATCGTCGAGCGATCGGAGCAGCCTTCGGGCACCCGCACGGTGGCGATGATGTTTAAAGATCCACATGGTACGAGCGCGGAGTCTCTCGTCTCGCAGTCGGGGGCCAGAGATTTCCGGGTTGGGGCTGCGGCTGTCTATGCTGCGCACGCCAATTATCTGGTGGCGTCACCGGGTTGCTCCAGCGATGACGTGCGGTCGCTCGTCGAAATGGTTCGTGCAAAGGTACGCGAACGGCTGGGGGTTGAGTTGACACCGCAGATTGAGATGTGGTGAGTGCGCAACGAGATGAACGCTCCCTTGCGACGCAAACCGACGCCGTTTCAGCCTGCGCCCCGAGGCGCAGATGGATCGCTTGCTGGATTTCTGCTGGTTCGACGGGCGGGGCTTGGCTCCGTGGCCGTTGTGCTTCTGGCCATTGCAGCTGGAGCATTTGTGTGGAGCCGCGTGGGAGATTTTGTTCGCTGGGGCGATGGCTATCAATTGCGGCCAGAGATGGTCGAACTGTTGGGCCGTGCTCCTTGGGTGCGGGGCGATCTCAAGGCCGAAGTGATGCGCAGCGCCAGCCTTGATGGCGGCTTGCCTTTGGCCGATTCGGAGCTTGCCACGCGACTGGCACGCGCCTTCGACATGCATCCGTGGGTCAAGCAGGTGGTGCGGGTCGAGGTGAAGCACCCGGCTCGCGCGATTGTTGAGATCCT
>CAIRDU010000063.1 GCA_903877395.1 uncultured Planctomycetaceae bacterium | reverse complement strand
CGCGGATGCCGTGGTCGTCGCTCACCCGCCACGTGAGGCTGGGAACGCCTGTTGGCAGCACGACCCGCGTGAGGATCTCTGCTGAGATTCGGGGCCGCAGATCGGCCTTCAGCCGGATCGCACCCATCACAGGCGTTGCGGGTGAGAGGCCATCCTCATCGACCACGCGCACCTCGAAACGAACCGGCTTTGTCACATGAGCCAGCGGAGAATTGTCTGTCGAAAGCTGCCAATGCAACGGGGCCAGCAGGGAGTCTGCTTTGCGATTGCCGGCGGGTGTGGCGGCAATCGACTTCTGCAGTGGATGGTCTGTGCCGTCAATCACCAGCGACACCGACCGAAGTGGTTTATTCACGCACGACACGGTGAGGGCCACGCTGGACCCCTCCACCACCGTTACTTGGCGAGCACCGGCCAAAGCCAACTCGCTTGCGTCGGTGCGGGCGTAGGCAGGCGGCGTGGCGGCCATGAGGGTTTCGACGATGGGCAACGGCACAACCACCACGGGAATCGGATCGGTCCACGCATCCCCAGCAAAGATCTGCATATCCACCGACACAGTGAGCTTTGGCAGATTTCCGACGAGTGTACCCGCGGGGCGGGCCTGATCGGCAGTCAGTTGAATTGTTGTTGCCGCACCCGCTTCGATCGGTGAGAGTCGCACGCGGCCTGAGGCCGACTGCTCGCCCACCAGCCCGACTTCGAAATCCAGCGGCTGGCCCAGAGGGCTTGTCACAGTCACGGAGGCACCGGGAGTTGGGTCGACGGATTTTCCACCGATGGTCAGCGACGCAATGGTTGTGCGCGTCGGATAGTGGGCCGACCCCAACAGCATCCGGTTGACAAAAGCCGCCGCAAAGTCGGGCCGCGTCGCCACAGCGGCAGCGATGCCGACGAGGGCCGCCGCGAGCCACCCAAACCGACGTCGCAGCGAGGCATGGGGCACCTGCGATGGAATCGTCCAGCGCTGACCAAACTCCGCAACGTAGTCGACCACCGCAGCCCGCAGGGCACCCGAGCCCCACGTGTTCGACCCTGGCTCCTCAAATTGTAACGCTGCCACCAGATCGCTATCGATGCCCTGCTGCAGCTCAACTTCCATCGCAATATCGAGGTCCGATTCGTGCACTCGCAGCCAGGGCCGCACATGCCGAGAGAATACCCAGGCCAGCGTTCCTCCGGCCGCTAGCAGGAGCGCTGCCCGGCCCGCGCGAGAAAGCGACAACAGCCAGTCGGTCGCAAAGGCGGCTGCCACAACTGCCAGCCCGGTGATTCCGAGAATGGAAATGGCTGCCGCCCATCGGATGGCCGATCGCCTCTTTCGTACGGCGGCTAGCCGGCTGCGCAGCGATGCAAGCGATGTGCCGGATGCGATCGAATCCATGGGCGTGCCCTGCGCGGAAGCGGGTTCGGAGTGAATGGGATTGGATTGCTTCATAACAGTGAGCACGACGGCATTAGGGGAGGTTGGCTCGCTTGCGTAGCAGCCATTCGGTGAGCATGAGCGCGAGTCCAGTAGCGAAGGCTAGCCACGTCATGCTCAGCGGGATCACTCGTACCGAATGCTCGACGCGGACGGTGGGTGTGATTTCCTCGGGGAGGCGACTGACCGAGAGAAGATCGTAGGCGCGGCCAGCGGTCTCGGAGGCAATAGAGTTTTGTAAGTTGATATTTCGGACAACACCCCGACGTTCGGCCGATAGGCTGGTGACGGTGAAAGCCACTTCGATCTCGTTGCGAGCGATCGGATCCATCACGCGGATCCGGTATTCGCCCCCCTCATTGACCGGCACCCTGGCCTCAAAAACACCCTTGCGAAGTTGCGACAGACTGATCGTTTCTGAGTCCGCGCTACCAGATGTGCGGTCGGGTCGGATGAGGCGGGCCGTGAGGGCACGCCCTGGCAAGGCCTGTTCCGAGAGAGGCTGGAAGTTGGCATCATAGGCCTCGACGGTCACCACGGCGGTGTCGTCCGACTGGTAGCTCGGTGCATCGGTTCGAACCACAAATCTTTTCTGGTTGCCCAACGCGTGGCTGAGCCCGAGTCGATGGATCATCTGTCCCCAGAACTGGCGGTAGTAAAGCTCACCATACTTTTTTCGCAGCCGCCAGGTTTCGTTGAACCCAACGTAGACCACTTCGCCACGGCCGTAGCGACGGATCGCGATGATCGGTTGCAGCGTCTTGCCGTCAGTGCACGTGTCGGTGGGATGCACGGCCAGAATCGTGGCCTGTGGGTGCGGCCGCACGACAGGCTGATACCACGGCAGGGGGCCGAGATTTGCCCACGCCTTTTTGTTTTCGGCGTCGTCGCTGCCGAGCTGCATAAAGTCAACCAGTCCGGCCTCCGATGGAAACTGCAAGGTAAACGGCTTCTGCTGACGGAGCCGTTCCCCGGATTCGACCACCACCGGCAGCATGTCGCCTATCGCCGTGCCCGCCAGTTGCCCCGGTCCAAACCGACTCCCGGCGATCACCACCAAGCCGCCACCGAAATTCTCTACGAATTCGCGCGTCATTTCGCAGAATCGCGAGGTGATCGCCGAGGCGGGCATGTCGCCGAGGAAGATCACGTCGTTGGCAAAAAACTCACTGCGTTGCGGGGCCGGCGTGGCGAGGAACAGTTCGTTTGTTTCGCGCACTCTCGGATCAGCCGATCGCAGAAATGTGCGGAAGCCTCGCATGCCCACAAGCGGATCGCGATGGAACACCTCCTTGATAAACCGCCACTCCCAGGTGGGCTCGTATTCGACGTCCATCAGCCGTAGGAAATCATCTCGAATAGTGACCTCGCGAGAGCCGCGGTTGTTGTCCTGGATGCCCTCGCCCTCCAATGGGACGACTTCCACGATCAATTCGTGCCGGCCGATCGTTTCGGGCGTGAAGGGAAAGTCGACGGCGACGGTTGGGCCCGTGAGCGCGATCGTCTTGCCGCCGACGGCAATGACTTTTCGACTGGCCTCGTCCGTGCCGTCCATGGGCCGGGCTGTCACGGTGACATCGGCAGATGCGCCGGTCAGACCCGTCTGTCGCAGCGAGATCACCACCGTCGAGAGTTCAGATTTCTTCATGATCGGCGGAGCCTGCACGTCCACCGCCAGATCGACTGCCACTCCGGGGCCAATGCCGACAGTGTAGAACGGCACGCCGAGCTTTTGCGCAGCCAGTGCGGCAGGCGGCCCGGCATTTTGATCAAAGTCGCTCACCATCACAACGCCCTGGAGATGGCCTGTCGCATGCCGCAGCGAGAGATCGTCAAAGGCGCGGCCTATGGCCGTCACCTTTCCGGTTGTCGTGAGCTGGGAGGCGAGGTGGTTTTCATCGATCCCACCCTCGCCGTCATCGTTGAGTTGGAGTGGTCGTACCGCATCAGCCGAGTCAACAAGATAGGCACGCAGCCGATACTGCGAGGCCAGTGCGGAGAGAACGTTGTTGTGCTGCTTGCGAACCCAGGCAGCGACGTAATCCTGACGCGAGCGATGTGGCTTTGTGATTTCCTCCTTGGGCAGTTGTTCGGTAATGCCGCTGGCCTCTTCCAGTGAGGTGCGGAGAACATCTGAGAGCTCGTCTTGAATTGCCATGCTTTCGGTGCCATCAAAGAGCACCCACAGCAGAGGCCGCGGCACATGCTTGAGGCTCAACCGAAGTACTGGGTCGGCTAGCATCACGACCACCAAGCAGAGTAGGCCCGCCCGCAGCATGGTTAAGACGATGCGAGTGCGGGCAGTGAGGCCGCTTTGATACGTCGCGTAAAACCAAACGGTAGAGGCTGCTGCCACACCGCACAGAAGCAGCACCCAGAGCGGATGCTGTTGGGCCCACGCAGCCGCAAACGACAGGCTCCAGCCGTCGAGTGAACGCATGCTATCCAGATGGAGGAGGTTGCCGATAAACGTGTTCATACAAAGAAAAAACAGGGGCTAAACAGTGGCAGGCATAGACGAGCCCGCCGAAGTGTTTTGAATGGAGGCTGCATCGCTTCTACCTGGAGTGCTCTGGCTGGCGATGTGGCGGTGCGGCATGGCTAGAACAAACCACTCGGCAATGAGGCATGCCAGCATTCCCAGCAGCAACCACCACCAGGAGTTTTGTCCGCCAATTCTGGCACCCTCCACGCTGATGGTCTCGCCTGGCCCGATCCAGCGGATGCCCTCGGCATTTTTCAAGCGGGCGGCAAACGACGAGGCATCCAGAGCCTGTGGCTGCGATTCGCGGGATGGTCCGTTGGCTGCAATCGATAGCCGCCACAGTGGTGCTGTTCGCTGAGAAGCCTCCCGTTGCTCTGGCTTGGTGGCCGTTACGGTGTAGAAGCCACGCTGCGTGAGATCGCGCAGGAGAATGCCATACGCATCCCCGCCGAGCGCTTCGATGGGGAGCGATTCCTCGCGACCGTTGGGGCGCGTAAAACGAATGGTGGCGTGGCGGTCGCGCGGGGCAAGCGGGATGGTGAGCGTGTCGACCGTGTCGACCGTGCGATCTGGCAGGGTGTCGGCCAGCATCCCTCGCAGGAGTCGGTCAAACATCAGCATCGCATTCGTCTTGGGCAACGTGTTCCACGGACTCACCATGCCAGAAGCAACCCAGAGCACATCTCCGCGGCCCAGCCGTCGGGAGACCAAATACGGCTGGCCATTGTCAAACGACGCAAGCACTCGCGGCACAACGCTGTCGGGCGTCTGTTGCGAAGCGTCGTCGGCAGTCTCATCGGTTGCCCACACAAGCCATGCGGGACTAATGGTCTGGAGTGCCTCGCGGGCCAAGCTCATGCGGCTGCTGCCCTCTGGGGTGAGCCGTCCTGCCGATTCCATGCTGGCAAAGTCTGCCAGCTCCTTGGCCAGCGTTTCGCGTTGCTTTTGCACGTCAGCAACGCGATCTCGCTCGGCATCGCGAGCGATGTTAACGGTCGCGGGGCTGGCATCACTCACAACGGCCTTGAAGAAAAGCGGGCCGCCGTAGAGATCGGCGAGCTGCTCGTCGGGAACACCCGGCAGGCGGAAGAGGATGTCGTCTTTCATCGTGCGCCAGTCAAGGAAAAATGGCTTCAGTTCACCGGCTTCATTTGGGAGCGTGCCGATCGTGCCAGCAAGCGGCAGCGGCAGGATGCCGCGGCCATCCAGCCAGCCCTCGCGGTTCCATTCATCGGCGTCAAAATCGGCGCCAGCGGCGATCACCAATTGGCCTCCTTGAACCACAAACTGTCGGAGCAGATCCACAAGAGGTGCCGGTGATCGCACGCCAGCGATCACCACCATGCGAGCATCCTCGAGCAGGTCTTTGGTGACCTCGTCAATCCGTACATGACGCACCTGCACGAGTTGTCTGCCGGCATCGGCTCGTGAAACGACCGGTGCGAGGAGACGGCGAATGTGGCGAGTTTCGCCGTAACGATTGCGGCTGGGCTGCTCGCCGTCGGCGCCGAACTGATCGATAAACACAATCGGCAGCGCTGCCACGACCGGCACCATCATGGTGCGGCTGTCGTCTTCGGGCAGGCTGTCGGTCGGCAGCGACACCATTGCGGAGGCAAACGTGGGCCGGCCAGGCTCTGGCGAGGCATCAAAACGGTGCACAAACGTCACCTCTCGTGACTGCCCGGGCTCGAGGTCGACGGTCTCTGTGGCAACTTCCGTAGCGTCAATCGCAAGCGAAACCTGCACGTTCGCGCGAGGCGACGATCCCTCGTGGCGGATCACGGCCGTGAACGTGGCAGAAGCCTCCACGTCGGCAACGCCGTCTTCTAGATAAAGCGACTCCACCCACGTGTTGTCGTTGCTGTCCCCGTCGGCACCGGGGCTTTGCAAGGCATTCTCCTCCGAGACAACAGACACAACTTGCATTTCCGGAACGGTTTTGGTCATGAGCCCCGAAGCGTCGGTCGGCCAATTCACCGCCTGCTGGTCTCCGATGAACACAACCCGCTTATCAGGCACCTCTGGGGCCAGCGCGGCGGCCTGTGCAGCCAAGTCGACAGCAAGGGCAGCACTCCCCGCGCGATCCACCAATCCAATCGCGTCAATGGCTTCCAAGGCGTCTTCTTTGGTTCGCTGCGCGTCGAAACTCACTGTGCCAGCAGAGCCGCACAGTGGCAGCACCGACATGCGACTGCCCAGCGGCAGGCGATCGATGAATTCCTTGGCTCTGGTGCGGGCATCGTCGAGCAGCGTTGTGCCACCGAGTCGCTCGCGGCCCATGCTGAGGCTGTTGTCCAGAACGAGGATGGCGTGCACTGGACCGCCGCCACTGGCCGCGCCAGAACGGGCGGCTAGAAATGGTCGCGCGATTGCCAGTCCGAAGAGGGCCACCGCCGCGGTGCGCAGCGACAAGAGGAGCAGGTCACGAAGCTGAAGCAAGGATCGGCTGCGGCTGGATGCCTCCAGCAGAAAATCCATAGCCGCCCAGTCGATCTCGCGAAACCGGCGACGGTTCAGCAGGTGAATCACGATCGGTGCCGCTGCGGCGATGAGGCCGGCGATCGCAAACATCTGGGCGCCTGGGAGGAATGTCAGCATGGTGGGTGTGCTTTGAATCTGTTGACGCAGGTGGCATCGCTCGTGCTGTGCCTATTCGGGTCTGAAAGTGTCTCAGGGCTGAACGCTTGAAAACTGTTGCCGGAGGCCATCGATCGGGCCCTCTTGCAGGATTGGCAGATAGCGGTTGGGAATCGCAAGAATAAAGACCGCTACGCTGGTGCTGTAGAGTTCGCCCGGCTTGCCGGTCACCTGCCCCTGTGCAGCCCACTTGCCATTGTGGGCTGGATTCTTCGGATCCAACTGCTGCGAGGCCACGAGGCAGTCTCGCAATTTCGGGTAGTGGTCTCGCCAGCCCTTCCCGCCTACTTGGTAGAGCGACTGGCCGATGTAATTGAGCGTGTAGGCATCGAATGGCATCGTGCCGTTGTGCTGAGCCTGCGGCTTCACTGCGGCGATCGCGGCCGTGACTGGCTCCATGCTCTTGGGAATCCGCCAGTCATCGTACTGTCCAAACTCCTGCAGGCAGACAACGCCAGCGGCAGCCATCGCTACGGTGGCGTTGCCACCTCCGATGGAGTAGCAGAACTGCCCCGGGCCTTTCCGCAACTCGGACTCCGGTGCATTGCGGTTGCCGTGCTTGGGATGGTAGTGCCGCCGCACCTGCTGGATGGCGCGATCGATCACCTCGGCCGGGATTTCCAAGCCGCTGTCAACGGCGCTGCGCAGCGCCTTGGCTTGCATGACGCACAGGCTCAGATCGCCGTCTCCCGGTTTGGCGACATACGACCAACCGCCGCCCGGGCCCTGCATGCGAGCGATGAGCTTGAGTGCTCGATCGAGCGTTCGGCCAACGAGTGGATCGGGGGTCATGCCGTAGGCCTGCCCGAGTACAAACGTGGCCAGCCCGTGGTTGTACATGTCGCGATTGTCGCCGGCCATGTTGAGCAAGCCGCTGGGCTTTGCGTGCGTGGCAATGAAGGCCAAGGCGCGGTCGACGTTCTCGCCATACCTCCCCACACCTGGCATGTGTCCGGCAGACAAAAAGGCGAGTGCGCCAACGCCGACGAGACCGAGATCGTTCGACTCCCAATTGCCTGCGGCTGTCTGGTTGGCTGCGAGCCACTCAAGGCCGCGATTGAGAGCCGCCTCGCTTTCGGGAGTGATCTCCCAGTCGCCCCCCTTGAATGCGGGCTGGCCTGACGCATTGGCTGCGCCCAGGCACAACAAACCGACCACAGCCATGGCTAGAACCGCGATCCCATTTGTTCTTCCGGCGAGTCTCTTCATAGGAAAATCAAACGGTCAGTCAGTGAATCAGGGGAAGCGTGCAGGGGAATATGCAGACGAATACTTCACTATGGCCGCCGCATGAGTTCGGTTACTTCACTTGGGGACGAATTCCAAAAGATCGCGAGTGGGATCGGCTGGCCCTCGGCCCGAAAGAGCCCAGATGCGGTCGCCGTGCCGAACCATTGGCCCCAGACTTGTCCCCAGATGGAGCCCCAGATTGGGAGAGGGATCTTTGAGCGTCGGGAACGCTGCCCTGTGGCGTATCTTGCCTGTGGTCGAATCCAGCCACAGGAAGACTGGCTGGCACAACGGCTCCTTTTCCATCCGCTCTCGGACGGCCACTAATACGCCCTCCTTCTGGCTGACGAGGCACGCATCCAGCATGTCGTTTGAATCCAGCCGCCATTTCATCGCTCCGTCGGCCACGTCGATTGCCACCCAGCCGGTCGTTGTTTCGACCACCAGCAATTCTGTTTTTTCCGCAGGGAGCGAGACGATGCCCAACGCGCGGCGAACGCCAGGCATGCTGATTTTCCACGCCACTCGGCCATGTGCGGCATCCAGAGCGAATACGGCTGGCACTCCCGGCTGCACCACTAATAACTGGCCGTCGGCGACGATCGGCGGCTGGCTGGCTTGGAACATCCAGAACGAGTCCACCGCAGCGGGCACCCAGAGATCCCGCCGCACCCAGCGGACGTTCCCTGCGTGATCGCAGCTGATTGCACTGCCGCCGCACGTGATCGCATATCCACCTTCGATTAAACTCAGTTGGCAGTCTCGCTGCTTCCACCATCCGTTGCGAAGCGAGACGAGCGGCTGCTCCCGAAGCAGCTGTCCAGAGTTGGCATCAAACATGGCAAGAGCAATCGAATAGTCATCGCCCACTGGCGTTGCAGTGCAGGCACAGATGGCCTGTTGAAAGAGGATGGGATCGGAGACGATGAAAGCCCCTAGGCGAGGCTTTGTCTCCCATGCGATCGCGCCACCGGCAAGCAGAATCGCGGCGAGAGTCGGCCCCGTTTTCCTGAGCCGTCGTACGTAGGCGTGGGTGGAGGTGGCGATCGGCCGCATTGCCTGACCCGGCCATTCGTGCGTGAGCCCTGCATCGCCGCCGAGGCCGGCCCGCCACTCCAACTGACCGGATTGCGAGTGGTAGCTGGCCAACTGAAAGCGATTGCTGATCAGCAGCCTGCCTTCCAGAGGAAGCATGGCTGTCTGCCGTGCTCCCCAGTCGATCGATGAGGCACCCCAGCCCGGACCGCCCCGCTGATATTCAGGGGGCATGCCGCCCGGGTTATTACCCACATCCGCTTCCAATCGCCCCCGAACAGTCGGATCGTAATCCCGTGGTGCGGGGAGGGCCGCAGGAGCTTGGACGGTCGTGGCCAGCATCTTCTCGCCGCCGGCCAGCGAGTCTGCAACGCGTTGGGCAGCGAGAAGGCGGTCCTTGAGCGCCGGGCTTGCCGTGCGTTGGGCCAGCCGGTAGCTGTTCTGCGCGGCGACCACATCGCCTGCCGAAAGGCTTCGGTCACCCAGCCAAAGATGCGATTCGGCCGCCGCTTCTGTGCCGAAGTATTCAACGGTCGATGCCTCCACGCCGCGGGCATCAACCGCGTCGATCGCCTGTCGCACGCGGAGGCTGCCACGCTCGCCAAAATCGGCACGCATGACCTCTTGGAGCTTGGGGAGTTCGCTCATGGCTGCGGCCACTGTCACCGGCAGGCTTGTCAAAAGATCGGCATCGAGGCGATCGGGTAGCAATCCTAACGTGCTGTCTGCCGTGGCGGCGCAGAGCATCTCGCAGAGATGACTGTAATCCTCACCATCGATCGCGGCGACGAAATCTGCGGAGACGTTTAAGCCCTCCTTGCTCGGCTCGGCAACGAGCGGATGCCGCCACTCTGGAAGCAAGCCAATGCGCGGTGTGAGTGCTCCCAATGGCACGGCACCGGAGCCAGCGAGTGGATTGCCTGCGATGGCTCGAGCCCAGGCGAAGAAAGGTGAGTTGCTCGGCAGATCAGCAAACCCAAAGAAGGCCAGGCGGACCGAAAGCGCATTCAGATCGTCCCATCGTTCGGCCAACGCGAGTTCAAGAACTTCACGGCGAGCCAGCGATTCAGGGAAGAAAAGATAGGGGACATTACACATGAGCGGGCACGTTTGCTGCGCATGGGCCACCTGAGAATAGCAGCGGGGCTTGCCTTCATCGGAAAGAATCAAGCCCAGATCCTCATACAGCCTCGCCATCCGCGTGGCCGCATCGGGATCGGTCCAGACCGGTGCCAGTATCGCAATTTCATTGAGGAGCCGCAGGCGGTCATCCAGAGGCATCTTCATCAGCAGGCTGTCCTGCCAGAGTAAAGCCAGCAGCTCAATGGCTAAATCCTTACGACAGTTGGAGGCCAACCGGCGTAGAGCGCAGGCTCGCAGCCACGGTTCCGCTTGCGCAGCAGGTGGCCTGGCATTGGTGGCCGCCTCGCGCCATGCGGGAAAGGCTGTTGCTTCAGGGAGTTCGACCGCTGCGTTTCGTAAGTCGACCGGGGCGAGCGATTCGAGCATCTCACACCGAATCACCCGGATGTCTCGCACGACCATCGTTCGCCGCGAGGGGTGCGCAGCGGCCTGCAGTCCAATCGACGCAAATGCTGGAGCCGCTATCGGACCAAACGCCTGCGCCCAATGCACGCCATCGTCGCTCACTGAGCATCGCAAGATTCCGCCGCACTGGCTCACTTTCAGCCACGCCTTATCGCTGACGAATGCGATCGGCCGTTCGTGAGGCAGCCCTGGCCCCTCAATCTGGTTGTTGCCTGGGGCAGGAGTGGGCTCCAGTTGCATGAGAGACTTGTTCTGCTGGTTGGCCACACATCTCAAAAGTTGTAGCGGCTTGCCTTCGGCGTCTCCCAGGCAGATGCCGACGCCGGGAGCCAGAGATTGGATTTCAAACACGATCTCATGGAGCCCGCCATCAGGCAGGGCAAATGCGGCCCAGACGGGTTGTGGATTTTTCTCAGCCACGAGTTCCACGCCACCACCAGGAAGTTCGTTGAACGTGCCGCCGGGCTGGGTGTTTTGGAGCCACTGCTGTTCTTGCAACGCAAACGAGTGAGTCGGCGAATCGCGGTGGGGCCATGTGTTTGGCGGCAGTGGCACCGCGCGTGTCATCGCAATGCCTTGCAATACGCAAGTGCCCTCAAAATAAATGTCGGTGGGAGGAGCAGCCATCGGGGCCTCGACGATCCGTATGTTGCCACGGGAGAGCGTGAGAAGGCCGTCGTCATGTCGCAGCTCGAAGATCGCTGGCTCCTTGGGCTTGAGATGAGTGCGGATCATGCGTTCATCGTCGGTTGCGACGAGCCTGAATCCGGTGGGCAGCGGCTCGGTGCCTAGGCGGGTGGTGGCATACGCGGCCCACGGGCCCGCAGGGCCGTACGAGTCCAGCGTGATCCCCGACGTGCCTGCCCAGAAATGCATCCGGAAAAGCGAGAGGTCTTTGACCGCCATCCGCAGCGAGGTGCCTGCAGCCAGCGGGGCCCGCAGTTGAACCACGCCATCAAATTTTCCACAGGCAATAGCGTTGATGGGCTCCACACCAAATGTGCTGGGGCGTCCAGCCACAGGAGAGAACCATCGCTTGAGGCCCTCGGCTGCCAACGTCGATTCGACCGCCGCTGGCATCGTAAACAACGCTCTCGGTGAAGCCGGGGCATCGGCCAAAGCGTCTACGTCGATCGTCCACGGATCGTTCTGCCGTGCATCGGGCTCAGACGGCGTGGCGGCCACGGTGGCCGGCGGGGTACTCGGGACGGCTGACTGCGGCGGTTCTGTGGGTGTTGTGGCTACCAGAGCACTCTCCGCGGCCACCGACGAAATATTTTCCGGAGGGCTGTTCTCTGGACTGGGCGACACCTCGGGCTGGCTGTCGGCGTGGGCCACCTCGGCAGCCGGTGGAAGGTTTAGCTGCTTTTGAATCGGGCCGACCGAGCGAATCACGCTGCTGCTCAAGACCAGAGCCACGAGGGCCACGAGCGAAGCACAGACAATCCACCCCAATCGGGTGCGCACCCCGCCGCCTTTGATCGCAGCCGCACGCGACAAAATTGCATCGACTGAAATGTTCACACGCCCTAGGCCGTGCGTGAGGTACTGTTCCAATCGGATCCACTCGGCGCACTCCCGGTGGAGTTCGGGCATCGTGCCAACGGCCGCCCGTAGGGCGTCGCATTCCTGCGCAGTGAGCTCCTCTGGATTTTTCGTGCGGAGGATATCGAGGAGTTCGCTTTCGGTCATCATGCGATTCCTCCCACGAGTCTATTGTCCAAACAGCGTTTGACGGCCTGTCTCGCGCGGAAGACCAGTAACTTCACGGCCCCCTCGCTGCGTTTGAATCGTTCGGCAATGTCGCGCATGGACAGATCGTCGTGGTAGTAGAGATCGATCGCTTGCCTGGCGCTTGGGCCGAGCGATTGCAGACAGCCCGGCAGATGAGCAAGAGTCTCTTCGTAGGTGTGAACGTCGCCGTCCCCGTCCGTTTCGAGCTCGAGGCACAGTTCCGTCCACGCGATCTCGCGGCGGCGGCGAGTTTTGCGCACGTACTCTCGCAAGACGTTGCGGGCGATGCCGAGAAGCCATGCTCGTAAGTCCGATCTGCCGGCTTCGCGTGGCACGGCCTTACCCGAGTAGAGCCGCAGAAAGACCTCTTGGCAGAGGTCCTCGGCATCCGCAGCGTTGGGCAGTCGGGCCCGCAGATAGCCCCAGACCATGCGTTCGTGACGCCTGACGAATGTGGCAAATGCGCCGTGATCACCCCGCTGCGCCGCTTCGAGAAGATGCGAATCATCCGCGTGCGGTGTAACATCCTGCGGCAAATCTACAGACATTGCGCCGCAGGGCCCGTTGGCATCGAGGATTTCAGCGGGATCTGAGTTCGTTGAATTGTCTGTCATGATTTCATGATGTCATGCTGCTGCCGGCAGGGCGGCCGTGGCTCGCAGAGGCTTCGCTAGGGCTTCGCGATTCTGTCCTTCAGGAGCGCGCCTGGCAATCCAAGTGCCGGCTGCGGGTCGGTTGTGGCTGCGAGGCGAAAACGACCGAGCACTTTTTGCGATCCAAGAGGATACCGCATCGACAGCACGATGGTGGTGCCGCCTTCAAAGCCGACTGGTTCTGCAAATGCGAGCATCGCGATGACGGGTTCGTTAAGAGGCGATCCCGCAGCCGCCCAGCCGCTGTTTGGATTCTGATCGATCATCGCCGAGGCTGGAAAACCGCCCTGTTCAAAACTGGCCGTCGCCGTGGAGAACACGATTTTCCGTTTCACAGACGGATCTGCAATCGAGGTCGCCTCTGCTTCGATCGTGCCCAGCATGAAATGCCCACCAGCCGTTCGTCCAGGGCCGCCTGCCGGAAGCGAATCGTCTCGTAAGGCTTCCACTCGCAGCGCCGTCAGGCCGGTCGCATCGGTGCGAACCCCAATGGTGTGGACATCAGTTGCGGGCGACGGACCGCCAACCAGGATCGAGGCATCCTCAAGCGTTGTGAACGTGGCCCCCTTCTCCGACTGGTTTGAAACAGGAGTCAGTGGCCTCCACTGCGTGCCCAGAGGCCCGACTTGTTCAACCATATGCCAGTTGACAAAACTCTTCAGATCCGTGG
>CAIRDU010000062.1 GCA_903877395.1 uncultured Planctomycetaceae bacterium | reverse complement strand
AGGCGATGGCCGTCCAATCAGTTGTCACGCGGATCGAGTCAGCGCCCGTGAGGCCCGCGATGCGGGCCGTAGCCAATGCCGCAGTCCGGCCGTCGGCCTCGATGACAGTCACGGAAATGCCCGCTCGCGCAAGCGAGTGCGCGATGCCCGCGCCCATCGTTCCGCCGCCGATCACGACGGCCGACTGGATGCTCCGCGACTCTCCCGGCGCATCGGCAAGAGCGGCCTTCTTGGCACCCGCGCGGAGGAAAAACAATCTCATGAGATTCCTGCCAGCCTCGGTGCTGCGCAGTTCAATGAGCGCACGGCGCTCGGCATCCGATGCCGCCGCGTGGTCCTGCGTGTACGAAAGCTCAACGGTATCGACCAGACGAATAGCCGCCGGGAGATTGTCGCCAGACCGCTGGCGGGTGATGCTGCGAAACCGATCACACACAATGCCGCGCTCCCCCGCATCGCTATCGCGGCCCGCCATCGGGGGCACGGCAGCCGGCCGCCGCTGCGTGGCCCATGATTTTGCCACAGGCAAGAGCATCTCCCGCGATACAACACCATCCAGCAAGCCAACAGTGTGTGCATCAGCTGGTGAGAGCGATTTGCCTGTGACCATGATTTTCAATGCCTCGGCGAGGCCTACCAGCCTCGGCAGCCGGATCATGCCACCCCAGCCAGGCACCAGACCAAGGGTTGTTTCTGGCAGTCCAACATGAATGTGTGGCTCGTCAATCGCTATGCGCCACTGGCACGCCAAGGCCAGTTCCAAGCCGCCGCCAAGAGCATCGCCATTGATCGCGGCCACTGTCGGTATCGCCAGCGCAGCAATGCGGTCAAGGATTCTCTGGCCCTTCGCAAGAAACAGATCGAGTTGCGAATCGTCCATGGCCTGCATCTCAAAAAGATCAGCACCGGCGACAAATGACCTTGGCTTCGCCGATGCGAATATCACACCAACCGGCTTGGCCGATTCCACCTCCCCCATCGCACGATCCAAATCGGACCAAATTTCAACAGACAGCGTGTTCACCGACCGGCCTCGAGCGTCGAACCATACGGTCATTACGCCATCACAATCGCGGCTGGTCCAAACGGCGCTTGGGGTATCGGGGTGTGGCATATAAATCCTGTGGGCCATGGCATCGGCATAATCGTTGCCGTGAACCCGTGGTGTGGCACTGTCAAATCAGCACAAGATGATAGGGATGATACGATAGACCAGCGTGTGACCATAGAGCGTGACCCAGAGCCCCCAATACCCATGGCCCATACAACCCACACATGGCACTTGCTCCGCGCCGGCACGCTGAGCTTGGACGGTGGCTCGATGTTCGGGCTTATCCCGCGAGTTGTCTGGTCGAAGGCCGTTGTCCCTGACGCATTGCATCGAATTACAGTGTCTCACAACTGCCTGCTTCTCGCCGCCGCCGACGGTCGCCGGATTCTGATTGAGGCTGGGAGCGGCAACAAGCTGGATGCCAAGATGCGTGGCGTCTTTGCCCTAGGAGACCGCACGATTCTCGACGCGATCGGCGAGGTCGCCCCGATTGGGCAGGTGCGGCATGTGGTGGTCAGCCATCTGCACTTCGATCACGCCGGCGGCCTCACTCGTCGCTCACATGAAAACGAAGAACCCCATTGGATCGATCCGGTGAATGGCTTGGGCGTGTTGCGATCGTTCGGCAGTGCGGAGATTATCGTGCAACGCCGCGAGCGAGATGATGCCATGGCCAACAAGTCGGTCATGACTCGCACGTACCTTCGCGACAACCTTGAGCCACTCCAAGCCTATTTTCGCACCGTCGATTCGCCATTGCCATTCCCGGAAGGGTATTCGCCGGGTCGCGATGAATTGCCGGCAACATGCTTAGACGAACGCATGACGCAGGTACTGCCAGGCATTTTTGTCTTTCGCGTGCCCGGGCACACGTGGGGACAGCAAGCGATACTCTTTACGGACGACCGCGGCCGCACAGTTGTTTTTACGCCAGATGTGATGCCCACTGTCAATCACGTGGGTCCGGCATACAGCCTCGCATACGACGTCGAGCCGTATACAACGATGATGACAAAGCGGTGGTTTCTGGCCGAGGCGGCACGACGGGATTGGCTTCTCATTCTAGACCACGAATTGGGCCACCCATGCGTGCGAGTGCGGCCTGATGGCAAGGGGTGGTACACGCTTGTGCCCTATGCAGAGTGACTCTCCACGGGCCTGCGTTGCATGCACGGCATACAAGACCAACGGGAGCAGGTCGCGATTCTGCCGTGGATGCCAAGCCGCATTTAGCGTTACAATGCGAATTGAACAGACGCTCCACGCGGCTAGGAATACTTTCTCCATCAGCCTTGTTGATTTGGTGATTCATGAATCGGCCCCTTGAAAACAAACCCACGACGTCGTCTTCAGGCGCACTAGGTGCCGACGCCATCGCGTTGATTTTAGCGCAGGCGGGTCGATCGGCTGAGGAAATTGCCTCGCTGACAACTCTCGACGATGCCGATCGCACCGCGGAGAAACAGTTTTCAGGTGAGGCGCCGACGCTCGCCACTCTCTTTGGGCGAGCCCGCGCTGTTGAACTCGACGCGGGATGTTTTCGCCCATCTCCCGATGTGGCTGCAACCATGGCCGCATGCCTCGAGTTTCTTCTAAAGCGGAAAAAGGACGGCGGTCTCTTCGACCACGAGCAGATGCTCTTTGCCGCCGACACCATTGCAGGTCTCGCCTCGCTGGGGTTCTTCGGATTGGCCATCCCCAAGACGTATGCCGGAAGCGGCGCACAGCTTGGAGACCTTGGGCCGCTGTTACGAGCCCTCACGCTCATCCACCCCGATCTGGCGGTGATGTTTGAAGTGCATAATTTTCTGGGGCCAGTGACACCATTGCTCGATTTTGGTACCGAGGAACAAAAGCAGCACTACCTTCCGCGGATGGCACGTGGCGAGTTGCTTGGATCGTTTGCGCTGACTGAACCTGGCGTTGGAGCCGATCCAAGTAAATTAGCAATGACGGCCCGCCGCGATGGCGATCGCTTCCTTATCTCCGGCGTGAAGTGGCCGATTACCAACGTACTCTACGGCGGCATCTGCATCCTTGTGCTGAAGCTCGATGGGGAGGGGCTGCCTCGGGGCAAGGATTCAGCGATGGTGATCTTCGAGGTTCCCAAAAAGGACAACGAGCATTTTCGGATGGTTCGCAATCGGCTCACAGCGTTCGACTACCTGTGGAACGCACGCTTCAGGCTGACCAATTATCCCGTTCCCACTGACGCGCTCTTGGGCCCTCCCGGTAAGGGATTGGCACAGGCCTTTAGCTCGCTTGCCAAGGGACGAGGTGGCATATGCGTCAACAGTGCCGTGAAGATTTTTCGGCTGCTGGCGCAACTGATTCAAGACCCTGCGGCCGTTGAGCGACGATCGGAATGGTCGCATCGCAACAAGTCCGGCGGCTGGGTGGCTTTTCGCAGCACGTTCGGGAAGCCCATCGGCCAATCCCCCCGTATTCAAACCTGGGTGGGACAAGCCACCTCACACGCCCTGGCAAGCCGCTCGCTGGGCGATGTCTGCTTTCGCTTGGCTGCCAATGGCGTACGGGACGAAACCATGGGGATGGTTGCGAAGGTCTACGCCACCAAGGCCCTGCTCCAGACGGCCATCCACGCCTACCAGATCCAAGGCGGTCGTTCGGTTCATGTCGATGAGCGACGGCAGGCCGCCCGTCGCGGTGGCCTAGTGGGTCCATCGTCGCAGCCGCTGATTGAGAATTACATTGGCGAAAACATGCAGGAGTTCACGATCGCCACGGTATACGAAGGACCCAATCCCGTTCTGGCAGATATCGGTGCGCCCAATGCCATGACCCGCGGCATTCGCACCAAGTATCTTGAACCGATTGGCCTAGCTGAAGCGCAGGGCCGATTCGGCTGGAGGGCCAAGGCTGCCTTTGGTTGGTTTATCGTGACCACCACACTCGGCTCGCTCAATCCGTGGCCGGGCACCGTGGACGGCATCGCAAATCTCACGCCCGAAAAACGAACGTTGGTTCAAAAGGCGTTCCATCGCAACCGGGTCTTAGGACGCCGCATTCTGTGGATCATTGCCCGCTATCAAAAAACGTTCATCGAGCAAAGCTTCCTGCTGGGAGACGAGGGCGGGATCTTCGATCAGTTGTGCCATTCAGTTGCCTCCATGGTCTATTGCATCAGCTTCGACACATCCCACCGGGACTATGCCATGGTTGCCGAGGCTCTCGATATGGAGGCGGAACTCTCGTTACGGAGGCGGCCTGCATCGCCCCAACTTCAGCACCGATGGGCGGCGATTGGCAGGCGAGTGATGGATCCTGACTCGGTCCTATACAAGGATTTAATCGCGGACATTGAGGTGAGTGGCATTCCGCTGGACCCGCGCACAATCGATCAGTTTATTTGAGTCTGTCGGGCGCGACCCATCGCCTCTTATTTGGAGGACCGCCGTGCCGGAGAAATCCACTGTGCCTCATCCGATTACCGTTGAATCGATCTATCCTGGCGTTGCCGTCATCTCGCTCAATCGTCCCGAGCGGCGCAACGCCCTGTCCATCGCGATGCTCGAGCAACTGGTTCACGAGATAGACCGTCTGGCCAAAGACCATCAGACGCGAGTGGTGATTC
This sequence comes from uncultured Planctomycetaceae bacterium, assembly GCA_903877395.1. Taxonomy (GTDB): domain Bacteria; phylum Planctomycetota; class Planctomycetia; order Pirellulales; family UBA1268; genus BAIKAL-G1-2R. Next base: position 538 of record CAIRDU010000062.1, on the reverse strand, counting down.
TCCGAGGGACCGGCCCCGTGTTTTCCGCCGGTCTTGATCTGGTTGAGGCATCAAATCCCAACGTGATCGAAGAGTCAGCCCGATCCGTTGCCGCAGCCTTGCACGCGTTGCGAGCCTCTCCCCTTGTGTCGATCGCCGCGGTGCATGGCGGGGCGTACGCAGGAGGGGCTGGCTTGATGGCAGCCTGCGATATGGCAGTCGGCTCAAGCGATCTGAAAATTGCGTTTCCTGAAGCCCAGCGAGGGCTGCTGCCAGCTTTGATCTGCGAGGCCTTGCGATGGAAGGTGCGCGAGGGAGATCTCCGCGAGCTCTTTCTAGTGGGCCGCGCTATCGATGCCCGTCGCGCTGAGCAGATTGGATTACTGCAACGAGTCACTGAGCCCCAGAGCTTGCTCGAACAAGCTCTCCTTATGGCGAAGGGCATCTTGGCCGGGGGCCCTGAAACGATTGTGAACACCAAATCGCTTTTGAACCGGCTCTACGAGTCCACCTCGGCCAATCGCAACGCAGAAGACCAAGCAGCTATCCACTCGCATGT
>CAIRDU010000061.1 GCA_903877395.1 uncultured Planctomycetaceae bacterium | reverse complement strand
TGGGGCCGGGCAGTGTGGCCACGCTGAGTCTGGCAGTGTTTAAGAAGTCCGGGGACATGCAGTCCCTGACGCTCACACCCACCTCTGGCCTCTACGCCGTTGCCGTTCCGGCCGTTGGGCCAGCGGATGCACAAACTCGCAAAAAATACGCCAAGGGCTGCTCTTATTTGCTGGTTCTCCCAACTAACGCGGCGCCCACATGGCAGCGTATTAACGCATCGTGGACTACCGTTACAGGATCCACGTTTCTCACATTCACCGGCACGCAGTCGTTTCCCGCAGGCACTCCAGCCATCGGTTTCGAAGGTCTTCTGCGTCTGGACGAGCGAACGATTGTGCTGGATTAAAATACAAATGCACGGACTGTTCACGGCCTACGCCGAAAGTCGCACTGAAAACGCACAGAACACACGAAGGCAACGCAGGGGCAGGGAAATCGTGAGAAAGGCGCGTTCGTTATGAAAACATGTCCATCGCCCCAAGCCACCCCTCGGAGGGGAATGCTCCTGCTGCTCGTGTTGGGCATGCTCACGATCTTCATGATGCTGGCCGTGCTGATGCTCGTTATGGCCACTCGCTCGCGTCTCTCTGCCCATGCGTTTGCGACGGCAACGGCATCCAACGGGGCTTCTACCGGCTTGGCGAAGTCGTTGCTGGATGAGGCACTCATGAAGCTCATCAATGGGCCTTCGTCCCCTTTGGCGATAGACGACGTCTCAGAAAGCTTATTGGAAGACAAATACGGCACAGGCACTGCCCTCATCGGAACGCTGCAGGGCATCGCGGGCAGCGGCCCGCTGCTCGCCGCGACGGTGGCTGTGAATGTGACAAAACCCATCGAACTCAATGGTCGAATCATCACGTGTGTGCCACAATCTCAAGACGGCGGCGACGTGGCGAGCTATCGGATTCTGCGAGCTACGGGCACAGGCAGCCCCTATACGTGCCAGCTTGCCAATCTCCGCTCCAGCCGCCCCACGATTCTGCCCGTGCAGGCCTGCAATGTCATTATTAACGGGCCGGAGTTTCGCTCCGAGGCCTACGATGGCTTCGACGACAACAACAAGTGGCTCACGCACATCGTGCTGGAGAATTGCCGGCCTCAAACGGTCGTCCGTCCAGCCTTCGGCACAGGCACTCCCACCGTGGATAACGACGACGATGGTGTGGCCGACGGCATTTGGCTGTCCAAAGTGCTCCCCAGTCGGGTGACTCCCGACGGCGGCATGCTCGACTTTGAGGTGTCGTATCTCGTTCTGGATCTGGACAGCCGGATCAATATCAATGCCCACGGCTCGCTCACATCAATCGAAGCACCGGCCGCGACCTGGACGGGTTCTGCGGATGTGCCCATTGGTAATGGATACGGCCCCGCCGACGTCGATGCCTCATCACTCTTCGTCGACCCGCTGGCCAACAACCAGCAAGTTGCCAATCCTCCTGCTGCATCGGCCCAGTGGTCGCGTCTGGTTCGGGGGGGCACGGCCACGAGCGCAGCCACCGTGGCCTCCGATCAAGAGCGTCGGCCGCCTCCGATCGTCGGAGGCACCGGAGGCCAGGTGGAGGGTCGATACGGCGCCGCATCGTCGGTCAACCAGCCCGCCAGCCCGGGCGACCTTGGAGACGACGCTCTGGGCAAAAAAAACGACGCGGACTACGGCCTCAATCTCACGATTGATCTCAAGAGCCGACTCAAAACGTCGATGGACTCCAGCACGGGCGCAACGAGCGCCGTGCCGAAGCTTCTGTATTACACGCCCGATTGGACGAAGGCTGGCTTCGTCGACGACCCCTACGAAATGCGGCTCGACTCCGACGGTCCCCGCGTGGCCACACTTGCCACGCAGGCAAATTCGCCGTCCGACAACCCTTTTACGCTTGCAGAGTTGGAGCGTGTGCTTCGGGAGTTCGACCCCGATGCATCGGTGTTACCCTCCAGGCTGGCGGCTGTGCTGGATAATTTCTGCGAACGCTCCCGCATGCTCATCACCACCGACAGCTGGGATACCCCGGCCCTCACCGGCGATGTGGCCGCCCTCATTCTCACCTACGCAAAAGGCCTCAGCGATCCCTATGCGATCCTCTCGCCTGACATCACAGCCGGCTTGCGATTTGATATCAACCGTCAGCTCCTAGATGCTGCCAGCAAGCAAGATTACTGCAAACACTTCTTCACGCTCTTGGTAGCCCTTGGCCAACCGGCCAATGCGGCCACAGCGCAGTGGGTGGCCAATGCTCTGGACTACCGCGATCCCGACTCCACGCTCACGCGGTTTCAATACGACACAGATCTTTCCAATGGCTGGCAGACCAACAACACAGACGTTGTTTTTGGCGCAGAACGGCCAGAGCTGATCATCGCGCAGACGCTGGCCTGGCGAACCGACAACGATCCGAATGTCGGCGAGCTGTATGTTTCGGTCTACCACCCGTGGAGCGCAATGGCCGTCAATAGCAGCGGCACCCAGACTCCAATCGACACGATCGATCCAGCACTTGGGTCCAATAACAAGCTCGACCTGCGTCGCAAGATCGGGGCTGATCCGGTCTGGCGGCTGCGGTTCGATGGCAATAAATACATCCGCTTCGACGATATGGCCTCATCGGTCCCCGCCAATACATTCGGTTCATCGCAGGCGGCTCAAAACAGCGATACGCAGATGGGCCCCAACACCTATCTCTGCGTCACGCCAAACGGTAATTCCAGCGAAGGCATCCAGGTGGACAACTCGTTACCCAAGTTCGCCATCGACCAAGGAGGGGTTTTCAAGGTCTCTTCTCCCGGAAACGATGACGATGACGATGACGATGACGATGACGATGACGATGACGATGACGAAAACAACGGTGCCGATTCCACGATCTATCTGGAGCGATTGGCCGATCCATCGCTGCCATTGAATGCGATCACCAATCCGTACCGCACGGTCGACGAGCTTGGTGTGAAGCTGATTAACCGCGCCGGCGGTGATCCCAACAACTGGCGATCATTCCTGCGAGATCCGCCGTTCTGGAAGCAACCGACGTTCTCAAAGCAGACGAAGCCACCGAAACTCCAGCCACTCAAAGCTAATGCCACCAACTGGTTTCCGTGGCCCAACCGGCCGTTTATCAGTCATGCGGAGTTGGCGCTGGTGCCCCAAGGCGACGCCACCGCAATGCTGGCCTCGTACGACATCCCCAAGAACAAGAACACTTCTCCGGCCTATTTTTTACCGACCGAAAAGCTCTTGGATGCCACACTCGTGCCGTCCCGTTTTGCGGGCAGTTGCCTCACGGTGCCGGATGCGGCCTCTCTGCAGGCAGTCGGCATGGAAAAATTCTCGGCCAACCAGCTTTCGCGGTGGCGGGAACCGGGCCGCGTGAATCTCAACACCGTGTTGGATAATAACAACTGCACCGACTCGCAGTTGAACGACGCGGTCTGGTGGGCCGTGCTGGGGCAGGATGCCACGGTGGGGTGGAGTCCATTTGCTGTCAGCCAATCTGCTACGAGCATCCGCGACATGCTGACGCTGAAGCAGGGCACGGTGATGTTTCGCGATACCACAGTCGCGGCCAGCGCCACCAACGGCAATTCCAAAAAGAAGAATCGGGCCTACGACCTTAATCCCGCACTCACATATTCCACGGCGATCCGGCTGGCCAACGTAGCCACAATCCGCTCCAACGTGTTTGCCGTTTGGATCACGCTCAAAACGATCGACCGCTCGGCCAACGCAGCACCGCCGACGTACCACAGGACATTTGCCATTGTGGATCGCTCGATCCCCGT
>CAIRDU010000060.1 GCA_903877395.1 uncultured Planctomycetaceae bacterium | reverse complement strand
TCAAACCGGGGGGAGAAACGCCGCTGTATCTTGCAATCAACGAAGCTCTGCGAGCCGATTTTGCAGGACCAAACTCAGGCCCAGGTCATATCCTCGTCGTTACGGATGGGGCAAACGATCAAACCGGCGGCACGATTACCACCTATTCGGATGTCTTGCGAACGCTTTCGCGAACCAATTTTAGAAGGCCTGATCCGGTACGTATTGACGTGATCGGATTCAATCTGATGCCTGGACAATATGACCGCGAATTGCGGTTGCAGGAACTCAAGAGTTTGGCAACGGACTCCGCTGGCAAATTCTTTGAAGCGACCGATCCGGCAAAGCTGGCCGCGTCACTGCGACAATCGCTGCGGATTGTGCGATGGCATGTCGAGGGTGGGGCAGCGTCGAGGCAGGATGTGGAAATCGACGAGGCCTTCCGGCTGCCCTTGTCCATTGGCGGCCGCACGGAAACCTACGATGTGGTGCTCAATGCCGGTTCGTCGTCGCCACGGCGGCGAGTGGCTGTTTCGGGTGCCGAGGGTTTGGAGCTTTTTGTGGCAGGCCGGGGCCGCGGACTTGAGTTTCGCCGCTACGAAGGGGGCACTGAACAGGGGCTTCGAGATAGCCAAGAAAATGTGCGCGATCCGGTCGATCCGTCGCGACGGTGGTTTATCGGAGCCCATCTGGCCAAACGCGTGGGCACCACTGTGAACTTTCCGATTTCACTTCAAAACGGCGATCCAACTAGCTTCTCACCGAGGCCAGTAGAGATGTGGGTCGAGGTCACACCCAAAACAGCCAATGGAGTGGCCGTGTCACCGTATATTTTTTACGACATTGCGTATGAGCCCTCGCGTCCGGTGCCCGTAATCAATCTGGTCGCCAAGCATTGGCCAGCGATTGCCACATCGGCGGATATCAAAACCTGGTTTCGCTTTGTGGTCGCCACACCAGAAGTATCGATTGCCATGAACGAACTCGTGCCGGGCGTGGAACGAATGTTTGACATCCAAAGCCTGCCTGGATCGGTCGTGCGGATGACGGTGTTGCCGCCTACGCTTCCCAACGAACTTCGCCTCAACGTGATAGAAACACACCCGTCACCCACTGCGGAACATCTGCCGTGCCTGCGGGTCGCCGTTTCGCCGGGATGCCAACAGGTGGTGCATATCACCGAGCCTGGCACGGGCCGAGTTCGTCACGAATTCGTCGTGGCCACAGTCGATGGACAACTCGCCTCCGATGTGCGAGTGACCATCACCGACCGTCAGCGAATCGTGACCGACGCGATTGCGTTGCCGCTGGTAGACGGCGTTCGAGCATCGCTTGGAGTTCCAGTGCCGCTGGAATGAATTTCACTGCCTCTACGAACCGGGGAATGAGGATAGCCCGGTCAACGGCACTTTCGCAATCGACTGCGGATCGTGGGCAGATATCCGCATCAAAGCGGCACTGCTTGCATGCCTACGCAGGACATAAAGCCGGCACAACTCAGCCTTTGTTTTGTCGAACGGCAAGCCGCAGGGCACCGGTGACAAACACCAATCGCACCGTCCAAAGTACCGTGCGGACCCAATTTCCGTCGACCAGTTGGGCGTGGGTTTGAGCATCCCAGCCAAGATCGAGTCTCGCTTGCGCAGCGTATAGAATAAAATACGAACTCAGCCAGATTCCAGCGATCAGACCCATTCCCACCCACATGAACCACGCCGGCACGCCTCGTGGACAAAACATCAGAAGAAGGCCCGCTGAAATGCCCTCGAAGAGCATCAACGGCAGGAGCAAGATGCCTGTGCGCAGGAGACCGACAGTCTGAAGATCCTTAAATGATTCTTGCTGCCATCCCACCATAGACGGAAAGTACACAATCTGCAAACTCCAGATCAGTCCAGTCAACAATGCCGTTAGAATCACATGCACGAGCAACAGATCACAACTAGAAAAAACCCGCTTTTGCATCGGCCTCAAAACTCCTATGTACTGGTGCGCTGATTCAAGCGAGCGATTCCAGAAAATTGCCCACCGAGCTTAGCCTAGTCTAACGACACTTCCGCAATCGACTGTGGATCGCAGGTGGGACGGGCAGACATCCGGCGGCGAACGCCCTCGAGAACCCTGCGAAATCGCCCACCAGACTGCGTTCGGACGCTTAACGATCTGCGGCGGAGTGCTGTTGAAACATTGCGTGGTTCCGATCGCCTCGCGATACCACATATGCCAGCAAGTCGAGGATCTCGTCTTCGTTCAGCGAGTTGATGAGCCCTGTCGGCATCATTGATGTCCTGGCAGGAAACTGTTCATCAATCTGCTTGCGATCTACGTTCTCCAGCGCGTTTGGGTCGAGCATGTTCGTGTTGAGCACAAACGAATCGCCGCGCGCGTTGACGATGCGGCCAGTGAGAATCCGTCCGTCGAGGGTGACAACCGTCACGGCAGCATACTGATCGCTCACGACTTTGCTTGGTTCGAGGATCGATTCCAGAATGTCTCGCAGGCTGAATCGGCCGGCAAGGCTCGAGAGATCCGGCCCGATTGCGCCCCCTTCATTATCGAAGCGGTGGCACGCAAAGCAATTGGCCGTGGCGAACATCTGGCGACCGCGATCAAAACTGCGGCCAGTGAGACCAGGTTGCACAGCAGCAAGCAGTTCCTCCATCTTCCATTCTTTCACCAACGGACGCGGCATGGCTCTGATGAGCGTCGATGGGGTTCCCGGCTTCGCTTCGAGAACGTCCTTGAACGCAACTTTCTCGTCATCGCTGAGCGTTGCAATAGCATCCTTCTTGATTCCTTGAACAAACAGGCCAAAGCTCGCACCGCCCTTGTAGTTTACTGCCTTCACAAGCCACTCGAAGTACGTCTTGCGCAGCGATGGAGTCCAGCCTGTTTTCAGCATGCGCAACGCTCGGGCGTACTCGATCTGCTCTTCTTGCGTCTGAGCTGATTCGAGCAAGGCCACGGTCTTCGCTGCTGCCGTCGATGCCTGCAGAAAAACGAGCAGGTTGCTCACTTCGGCGTTCAGGCGTCGATCGGTGGCTGGATAGATTGCGTCGTATTTGGCAATCGTTCGGTTGCGATCGGCCTCGCTCGGCGCGCCAAAGCGGTTGAAAAGCACGGCATGGACGCGAACGAAATCGAGCCTTTCGTCGGTAGAGAGCTTACTCCAATCAATCCTGTCCAGTGCAGCGTGAATAGCTGCTCCAAGCGTGGCGTCAGGGGCAGGTTCGTTTTCCTTGCGATGAAATGGGTCGTTCGCCGACGATCGCACGAGGGCCAGCAACGCGGGCATCGCAGCCCGAGCGTTTGGCTCCTGCAATGCTCTCTCTTTCCATTCCTCAACCGGTTGGTGCTCCAGTGCGATTCGTGCCGCGTAGCGAATAGCCCGGTCGGAGTGCCCCAAATAGTTCCACACCGCAGCAACAGCCCCAGGGTCGGGACGATGGAATGTCTCTAGCTTTCGCCGTAACACCCGAAGATCACTTCCGCTGTCGACTTCCATCGCCGTCGCCGCAGTCGATTCGTTGCCCGTATATGTCACGCGATACAGGCCCGACTGCGTCTTGCGACCACCGATGGCAAAGTAGAGTGCGCCATCGTGCGGGTTCACCACGATGTCGGTCAGCGGCAACGGCGACCCGGCCACGAACTCCTCGAGCTGCCCCGTGTACGACGCGCCGTCTGGCGTGAGGTGCAACGCATAGATCTTGCCGTAGCTCCAATCGCAGAGAAATAGCGCGTCTTGGTACTTGGCTGGAAACGCGGTTCCGTAGCCGAACGTTATGCCGGCCGGAGAACCCGGGCCAACGTTCACCACAGCACCGACGCTGTCGAGATAATAGGCGGGCCACTTCCCGGCTCCGTTACGCCACCCGTACTCACCGCCGCTCACGACGTGGTTCACTCGCGTTGGTCGGTACCACGGCGTGTTCATGTCCCATTCCATATCAGCGTCGTAAGTGAAGAGTTCGCCTGCACGATTGAACGCCGCGTCGTACTCGTTGCGAAATCCGTTAGCGATGAGTTCCCAACGCTT
>CAIRDU010000059.1 GCA_903877395.1 uncultured Planctomycetaceae bacterium | reverse complement strand
TGATGGATCCCACGGAAAATGCTCCGTGATTGCCTCGCCGACAATCGTCCGTCCACTTCCATCCACCTCCCTATCGAATCGCCTAGCATGACTGAGAATACATCAGCTTCTATTGAGAAAGCAAAACAACTGCTCCAGCACATCGCGTTCGAACTGGCCTTTGTGGATCCTGTCCGGGAAAACGGCGTTGATGGTGTCCACGAACTGCTCTTGCAACTCGGTGATGTGATTGCTGGAGCGAGTGGGCAGGGGTCACCCGACTTTATCCGCGTGGCGCAGCGTACGGCTCAGCGATGGATCGACGATCGCATCGCCGCCGACTCCCGTCTGAATGGCGAAACAATCCAAAGACTCAATGACTGGCAGCCCTGGATGGAATCGGCTCTCAATGCTTGGGAATACAACCTGCCCTGCCCTCCGCTTCCCAATGATTGGGACAGCGACGAACCCCAGCCCATTGCTCCTGCACGCGAGGCCAGTACGCTGCCGGCCAACAAGGCGTTGCCAGACCGCACGCCACCCACCACAACCACCGTGCCAAGGATGGAAGATGTGGAAGAACAACTCGCCGATGGCCTCGCCGCCGACGCAGACCGGGAGATGGTCATGCTGTTCTGTGCCGAAGCCCAGGATTTGCTCCAGGATATTGAGCAAGGGGTGCTCGTACTGGAGGAGAACCCAAACGAACCCACCACAATCGACACTGTTTTTCGGGCATTCCACACGTTCAAGGGCAACTCGGGCGTCATGAAGTTTGTCGTTCTACAGCGGCTCACGCATGAACTCGAGTCATTGCTGGATGCTGCCCGGCGGGGCACTTTTCAGCTGGGCAGAGAGTCTATCGACTTGATTCTGCAGGGGGCCGACATTCTGAAAAGATACGTGGCAGAGCTCTCCAGCCAGCTCACTGGTTCGGATGCCGGGCGAAAGATTTCGCTCCCCATTCCATGGCTTGTAAGCCGGGTGCATCACATACTGACAGCGGAGAATGGGCTCGCTGGCGATGCTAGTCGTGCCCCCTCCATTCCTGCCGTACTGTCTCCACAAACTCACGCGGCCGTCCAGCTGACTCCAGCCAACACAATTCCTTCTACACGCGAGCCACAGTCGCAGCCAGAACTGCGCCACGCGCAGGCACTCCCAGAAGCCACGCTGCCACGAGCAACGCAGGCAAAACAAACCCCCGTAGCCAGTGCTGCCGGGGTCGTTCGGGTCGACACACACAAGCTCGACGGCCTCATCGATCTGGTGGGCGAACTGGTCATTGCGCAGTCGATGGTCGTTCAGAATCCTGAGCTGAAAGGGATCACCAGCGAGCACTTATCCCGTAGCTTGGGCCAGCTTCGTGGCATCACATCCGACCTCCAACGCACGGCGATGGCCCCTGCGGATGGTTCCCATTCGCAACACATTCCAGAAGATGGCCCGACTGGTAAGGGATTTGGCCGTCCAGCAGGGAAAAGAAATCCACCTCGTGCTGGAAGGCGAAGACACCGAACTCGACCGCAACATCGTCGAGGAGCTCAGCGATCCGTTGATTCACATGATCCGCAACTCAGCCGACCATGGCATTGAGTCGACCGATCGGCGGATCGCCGACGGCAAACCCCGAGCCGGCACCATCACGCTGCGTGCTTTTCATCAGGGTGGATTCATCGTCATCCAAATCCAAGACGACGGGAAGGGCTTGGTGGCTGATCGCATTCTGGCGAAAGCGATGGAACGTGGACTCGTAAAGCCAGACGCCCACCTCGACGAACAGGATGTGTTTGAACTCATCTTTGCCCCCGGTTTTTCTACCGCCGAACAGATTACAGATGTCTCCGGGCGGGGCGTGGGAATGGATGTTGTGCGACGCAATATCGAGAAAATGCGGGGCAAAATCGAGATTCAATCGGTGGCGGGTGAGGGCACCACGTTCACGCTCTTTGTGCCACTCACTCTGGCCATCATCGAAGGGTTGCTCGTCGGGGTGGGCGAACAGCGCTACATTATCCCGACGCTCTCGGTGCGAGAATCGTTTCGGCCGCTGCCGGGCATGATTTCAACCGTTCACGGACGGGGCGAGATGGTGAACGTTCGAGGACGGCTCACTCCCATGCTGCGATTGGGCAACCATCTCCACACACCCGTGAAATCCGCCGATCCCACGCAGGGTATTGTGGTAGTGGTGGAAGCTGGACAGGACTCCCGCTGCCTGCTCGTGGATGAACTGATTGGCAAGCAAGAAGTGGTCATCAAGAGCCTGGGCGAGATGTTCTACAATCAAACGGCGTTTGCAGGCGCAGCCATTCTGGGAGACGGGAGAGTGGGGCTCATTCTGGATATTCACGCACTGGTCAAGCTCAAGCTGAAGCATGGCGACGCGGCTGCGTAACCGCCTTTCCAAGTTCACCGCCTACCTGTCCAACCACTGTATCACGTTCTTGCCAATAAGAATCACGATCCCCGTCACTAAAACCACTGCCCACATTGACGCAAATTGTCTTATCATCATCGACGCCCTCGCAGACCAAAG
>CAIRDU010000058.1 GCA_903877395.1 uncultured Planctomycetaceae bacterium | reverse complement strand
GTTTGCATTGGGCACGTTCGTCCTGATGCGGGCTTTGGAAGAATGTCTGGACGCTGCCTGTCCTGGGAATTTGTCGCTGCACACGATCCGTAGCCCACGCTACCGAGATTGGATGTGCGAAATTGCGCCCGCGGGGGTGACCAAGTGGTCGGGCGTGCTTTCTATCGCAGAGGCATTTGGAATTGATCCGGATGAGATATGGGCCGTCGGAGACGATGTGAACGATTTGCCAATGCTCCTCGGGGCAGGGCGGGGCATCGCGATGGGGAATGCCACACCAGCGGTGCTTGCCGTCGCCAATGATGTGGTGGCAACGCACGACGAGGGTGGGATTGAGCAGGTTGCCGCGATGCTTCTCGCCGAGCTTTCCTAACCTGCGCCGCTTGTTGCACATGCCCCAAGCACCCCGCAAGCGAGGCTCACGCTGGCGTGCGGCTGGGTTGAAGCGGCGCCAGACATTCTCTATATCTCTCGGCGCCATTCCACTGGCTCACTTCAGCCCAACAGTTTTGAGCCGCCGTCACGACCAGGGTTTTCCCTGTTTGCCCCTATGGATCTCAAGCTCCACCGACCCCATGCATCCTGCGCACACACAGGCCGCCCCCTTGTGTCGGGGGAACTTTTTTATTCGTGCTTGGTGCGATCCAAGGGCAAGCTGGATCGGATCGACTGCTGTTCTGAAGCTTGGCAAGGGCCTCCCGAACAGACGTTGGCGTGGTGGCGATCGCTCTATGCAACTCCTGAAACTGGTGGCTCGTCGCTCGCTCCGCCCGATGTGTTGCTCGATGTACTGGAACAACTCGCAGACAAGCCCGAAGATGCATCCTTGCGATATCTTGTGGCGTTGCAATTAGTGCGTCGCAAGGTGCTGCGCATTCTGGATCAGCAAGGCCTCGGGCACGGAGCGAAGCCGGCCCCATCCGACCAGTTGGTGCTGGCCTGTCGCAAGCGAGACACCGAATACAACGTGCAGGTAGTGTTGCCGCAGGGGACGGAGGCCGTGGGCATCGAAGAGCGACTGTCATCGCTCCTCTGGTCGGGAGGTGCTGCATGACGCGAGCCAGCCTTCACGTTCCACGCAAGCGAGCCCCGAGTCGGACGATCTCTCTGGCACTGATTGTGATTGCCATGGCCTCGACGGGCGCGGCCTGTCCGCAGGTGATCCGCGGCTACCAAGTGGGTGGGATGCCATTGCCACGCGCATTGCCGCCCCAAGCTTCCCTGGATCAGATCATTGCCACCGTTCACGATAACACGCAGCGCGTACGCAGTTACATGGCGCCGCAGGCCGTATTGGTCGTGCCTGGGGTGCCACGGCTTTCTGCGCAGGTGGCTTGCGAGCCACCCCGGCGGTTTCGACTGCGAGCCCAGACTACCGTCACCGGCAGCGAACTCGACATCGGCAGCAACGACGATCTCTTCTGGCTTTGGATCCGTCGCCACCAACCCCCCGTCATGCTCTTTTGCCGCCATGATCGCTACGCGCAATCCTCAGCCCGTCGGCTCCTGCCTCTGCGTGCCGACTGGATGCCGGAACTCTTAGGGCTCGTCCACTTTCGACCAGAAGACCACCACGAAGGGCCGTTTGCACTCCCAGACGGCAAGCTTGAGGTCAGAAGCCGAATCAGCGATCCAGGTGGCGATCTAGTGAAGTCCACGCTGCTCGACGGCACCACAGGGCTGATCGTTGAGCAGCATCTGTTCACCGCTGCCGGCGAGCGACTGGCGAGTGTACGTACGTCGCGGCACCGCGTTGATCCGCAGTCAGGCGCAGCACTCCCGCGGTTTGTAGAAGTTTCATGGCCCGCATCGGGGATCGAGTTTCAGCTGGAACTGGCCGCGATCACAACGAATATGCCGTCCACGGACCCCGGCCAACTCTGGCAGATGCCTGCCTACGAGGGCTATCAGCCGGTCGACCTCGCAGACCCATCCCTTGCCCTTGCAGTTCCAGCGGGTGCAACTTCAGGCCTTACATCTCCAGTGAGTGGGCTGGTTCCATCGCAGCCAACGGCCTCGCCGTGAATGGAGTTGCTGTCAATCGACTCATGCAGTTGACAAGGTCAGCACGTCGTTGAGTTAAGCCAGAGACGCACTGGTCAAGTGGAATCCGGTTGGCCTCATGTCTGGCCCCGCATTTTTTCGCGTGCCTTTGAAAGGGCTGGCCCAATCGATCCCAGCGGCAAGCCCGTGAGGCGGCTGATCTCACCATAACTTCTTTCCTCCAGATGGTGCAGCCTCACCAGCCGCGCATCTGGCTCATCCAGCCGGTTTAGCAACACTTCGATTTCCTCGCGATCGCTGAGATCGCGTTGGGGATCACGACGCACAGCATGTTCGGTGTCGGACAATGGCCGTCGTTCGCGAGCCGGTTGAAGCGTGCGATCCATGGCCTTCACGGCCACTCGCCTCGCAATGACAGTTAAATAAGTCGGCAGGCTCGACCGGCCGGCAAAGGCCCGCAGTACAGCGGCATCATTTTTTAAGATGGCCACAAGAATCTCTGCAATGATATCGTCGCGATCCACCGACGAGAGCGGCATCTGTCGCTGGGCGCTGGAGCGATCAACCGCGTAGGCAAAGAGCCCGGCAAAT